>CAYHFB010000311.1:0-5197 GCA_964355695.1 uncultured candidatus Brocadiaceae bacterium | reverse complement strand
ATTTAAGGGTTCTCCCCCACTTTTAGAATAAAAAAGTTCATCTGGCACAGTCTGTACCGCTTGTGAATGCGCCTGTGCCAGAAGCTCCTGCTTCATTTCTTTTTGGTTTCTGACTCAAAGCCGAGCTTTTAGTGCAATCCCGTTCTCAAGCGGGAGATTGGGGACGAGGCGAACAGGGCTTAACTTAGCACATAAGGGGTTTATCCACCGCCATTGGACAGCCACGAAGACCGGAGCTACAATAAAAATGGTGCATTCCGTAATGGACTCCAGCATGGTGCTGCGCGGCGGGAAACCATACACAAAATGCCTGCGACAGTGTTTGTCGCAACAACCATCAAACCTGAAGGTTTGAGCTACAAAACAACATTTTACAAAAAAATTGGGAATGCACCCTTCGCAGGATGGAGGCCTGTGCTACGGCAAGGCTGAAGCCTTGCCCTACGTTGGGGACATTACATTGCTTTTGTCTTGTTCTTGGCTTTATCCTTCGTATCCGGCGGTTGTAATGCGTTTTGCAGGTCATCCTCGCCTTTGCCTGGTACGGTGCTATAAGCCATGGTTGCCTTTTCCAATTGCCCCAGGGACTTGTAGCAATCTCCAATGCGGTTGAACGAGTAATTCTTGGTATTCTCTCCGCAGACTTCTTTTATCAGCGCCAAATAACTGTTTATGGCCTTTTCATACTCTTTATCGTTGAAAAGCGCATCAGCCATTCCCCGCAAGGCCTCTATGCGCAATTCATCGTGAGGATATTGTTTTACAAAACTATCAAAGACGTTATACGCTGCCCGGTAATTACCGCCATCCACGTAACACTGCCCGATCTCCAGCGCCATTCTGGAGGCGTACCAATCATTAGGAAATTTCTGCACGCCTTCGCTCAACACATCCATCGCGGACTCGTGCATGTTCATGGTATTCAGGCATTTTCCTATCCAATATGTTCCGTGGGGAACTTTCTCGCTTTTGGGATATTCGCTAACCATTCTTTTGTATACCTGAAACGCGGCAAAGGCGTCGTCTTGCCTGTAGAAGCAGTCGCCCAGCAAAAAGCCGGCATCTTCGGTAAATTTTTCTTCGTCGTATGTTTCTAAAAGATTGCCCAGCACGTTTCCGGCGTCCTGATACTCACCTAATAAATACAGGCAACGGCCGATGTGGTATTCAATTTCCGGCTTGAGCCGTTCAACGGGGCATTTCTCCCTCGCCAGGAGAAATGATTGTATGGCATTTTTGTAATTCCCCAATATTTCGTGGGTTTTTGCCGTGTTGAATTTGGCCATCATTACCGTCTCCACGTCCGTGTATTCACGAACAATCTTGTCGTAGATATCAAGCGCTTTTGTGTAAAATCCCTGCTGTTGGAATGAATCTCCCACCGCCAAAAGGGCTTCACCGATTAAGGGGTCTTCGGGATAACTATAGATGAAATGAAAATATACTTTTCTTGCGTTTTCCGGGTCTTTTAAATTATCGTAGCAATGGCCAACCTTGAACAATGCCTCTTTTTTCAAGGGGGAGGTTTTGTATTTATCCAGAATTATTTTGTATTCCTGTAATGCAAGAAAGTGAAATCCCAGTTCCTGGTAATAGTTTCCCAGCGCGAAATACGCGTTCACCACCCGTTGGTCGCTGGGGAATTTTATTTGTGTCTTTTGATAAAGACGGGCGCCTTTATCCCGATAGTATTCAGAAGCCGTATCTACATTGAGTTTTGATAGCGAGGTAACGTATAGGGAATTGTTGTCCCGCGTAAATTCCAACCCGCGCGTGCCAAGGATGATTTCCAGGATGTCCAGCAGGGGACTTTTCAGGATTGAGATGGTCAGAGGTTGTGACAAGCACATCGGATCGACGTCCTCGTCAATGATGATGCTTTTACCCATACTGGCAGATAACGCGTTCAATATGTCGGATGCCGGCACCAAGGTGGCTTCAATTGAGTAAACGGGAACGTCGTACTCTCCCATTACCTTTGTTATCACAATGTCTTCGTTTGGACTAATGACGACCGGCTCGCCCTCCTCCTCTTCTTCGCCAGCATCCGGTTTCGGCACCAGCGCACCGTCTTTATGCGGCCTTTGCGCGTCTTCTTTCGCCTCCATCTCAAGAATACGCAATTGGACGTTCAGTTTTTCCAAATTGCTTGTTTCCTGGTTTAGCGATTCCCGGGACCGGGCGTGGCTCTCATGCTTTGCCTCTCCTTGCGCCGTGGAGACAACGGCCGTTCCGCAACAGAGGCACAGAATGGAGAATGTTTTTAAAAACAGGTGTTTTCTCATGGTTATCCCTTATTTGAGTGCCAATGACTGGGTATGAGTAACGGAGCTACCGGCGCTTTTCGTGCGAAGCTGCTTGCCTTCTTCCATGTAATAACCCGCAATTTTGAAATAAGCGTCCACGACGATCGATTTATCTTCGTCATCAATACATTTTCCTTCTTGTGCAATGAGAGTGTAGAGTGTTTTTCTGGCTTTTTTCAGGTCTCCCATTGCCGCGTAACATTCGCCCGTCTTCAGTAAACTCTTGAAGCGAAATGGGCTTTTAACGTACTCGCTGTTTAATGATTGAAACGTTTTTAATGCCTCTTCGTATTTACCGGTTCTAAAACGGCAGTCCCCCATCCGGTATACCACAAAGTCTTCATTTCTGAAAGACATTGATTTGTCCATTCCTTTTCCGTACAAGGTTGCCGCTTTTTCGTAATTCCCTTGCTCGTATATCCTGTTTGCCTCAATAATAAACTTTGAGGTATCCACGGGCGCAGCCTCTTCTCTGCTTTTCGGCGTGCCGGTTTCGGCGTATTTAGTGGCCGATGCGTTATCATCCACGGGCGTTTCTTTCACGGCGGACTTGTTGATGGTTTCATCCAAACTCTTTTTAATGGTTTCCCGCATTTTTTCGTCCAACATCTTTACAACAACCTGGGTTCCGGCCTGGAACCAACGCCATTGAAAGAAAAGCAATGCCCCCGCAATACCCAGGAAGAGAAATAGTACTATGGTAACAACTCCAAGCCGTCTAAACCTGGAACGCCTTTTAATACCGCTCTGAGTGGCATCGACAACGCCGTCCACGGCGTCATCTATCTTTATCATAGGTTCTTTGGCCGGCGGCGCATCCTCCAGTACGTCCATCGCCTGTTCAAGGATCGATTCCGCTGTGATGCGCGCCTGTTGAGATGGATCTTTATCTTCAGCCATGTTGGTACTCGCTTTCGTAATGGTTTCTAAGCAACTGCTTCCCTAGCCCATAAAGACATTTTTTCCAGTTTTCCAATTTGAGGCCCAAAACTGGACAGGGCCGCGTCTTCACTTTCAAATATTTCCACCACCTTAAGCAACCCGGTAATACCGAACAACTTTTTTAGGTTGTTGTTTACGTGGACAAGCTTTAGCCCGCCATGCTTTTCCATAAAGTGTTTTACGTAAAAAGCAATCACCCCGATTGCCTTTGCAGAGAGATATTTCGTGTTTACTAAATCAAGGAGAACGTAAGGCGACGCATCTGCAACGGTTCCCAGGCAGACATCGAGGTCTTTCGTTCCTTCGTAAACCAGGTCTCCCCCCGGTAATACGATGGTTACCTTTTCTATTTCGTGTTTTTTAATTTTCATTGCCGGTTACCCGCTTTGCCATATAAACCGTGGTACCTGTGCCAGGATAAGATTGTATAGACACCCTGTCCATCAACTGCTTTATCATAAAAATACCGCGCCCATTTTTTTTGAATAGATCGTTGTCCAATACCGCATCGGGCGCCATGTGCCTCTGCACGTCGAAACCACAACCCTGATCACACACCTCGACAATGATTTCGTCTCCCATCAGGCACATCTTCACCGATATCTGCCCATTTTCGTCCGGTTGATAGGCGAAGGTTGCGGCGTTTACCACCGCCTCGTTGGTAGAAGTGATAATCTCGTGCCTCATGCTGTCATCCGGCACCATGAGCGATAGTTTTTCGCCGAACAGTTTCGCCGTTTCTCCATAATGCACAAGAGGAATCGGTATGACCGTAAAGAAATCACCCGGCGATTCATCTTTAAACCGGAGGTTTGAAACCATCACAACCGCGCCTTTTTCCACCATGCCCAGATCATGGAGTCCCTCAACCTGGAGCTTAATGCGCTTCGCCATGTCTTCACAACCGGGTAACGCCGCATCGGACAAGATGTTCTTCAGGGCATCAACCGTAATTGTCCCCTTTTTGATGCCTTTCGATAGTGAATTGTTACCTATCAGGACGATCTTGCTGTCGGATGCAAAAGATACGCTGTCCTCCAAAATCCTTATTGCCGGAAACACATTCAGGTGGTGGGGAGACGATTTCAGCATCACAATCTCTCTGCTACCCGGCAAGCTCTGCACGCAAGTCAGCCCTTCACCCTGTATCGAATAACAAAGGGCTTCTTTTTGCTCATCCAGAACGGCGCAAAACAGGGTTACCGGAAAACGGTCGTTGATGTTATTACAAAGATGTTGATTGATCTCACGCAGCATGACGGCGGAAGATTTTATGGACTTTGACGCCTGGCGGAAGACCGTTTTGATTACCATGTCCAGATTTTTCGCCTCTGTCTCGCCCGGAACACTGCCGAAGAGAAACACCCTTCCGGTTTCCGTCTTTACAAAATCGTAGAAAATCTGGCCGGTAGCATTCGCCTCGTCCTGTGCGATATAAAATGCATCTG
Source organism: uncultured candidatus Brocadiaceae bacterium (assembly GCA_964355695.1). GTDB lineage: Bacteria > Planctomycetota > Brocadiia > Brocadiales > Brocadiaceae > JACVXV01. Next base: position 501 of record CAYHFB010000311.1, on the reverse strand, counting down.
CCGGTTGAGCGGCATGTTTGTATTCAACCTTCAGCCCTGCGTTGTTTTTTTCGTTGTTGTTTGTTGAGGGAGGAGCGGTATTTAACACCCGCCGTATTACACCCCTGATTTGCTCAATTTTAAACGGTTTTGTAAGAAAATCCACAACCCCGATGTGCATGGCCTCAATCACGGTCTCTATGGAACCGTACGCCGTCATAACAATCGGCTTAATGTCCGGATGGAGTTTTTTCAGCTCGGCAACCAACTGCAACCCGCCCATGTTCGGCATTTTCAAATCGCTAATAACCAAATCATACGAACGGCTCTTTGCAAGCTCCAGCGCCTTAACACTGTCGCCGCTGTTTTCAACCTCGTAGCCGTCGTCGGTGAGCGCCTCGTGCAAGGCCAGTCGTAGCGTTTCCTCATCGTCAACGAGTAAAATCCTCTTTGCCATACCTATTCCTCCGGTGCCGTGTGGACTACTACTGCGGCGGACCAAGCCCGTAATCTCTTATCTTA
>CAYHFB010000310.1:0-5218 GCA_964355695.1 uncultured candidatus Brocadiaceae bacterium | reverse complement strand
CTAGAGTGAGATTATAGCGGCGGAAGAGAGAGCGGCAAAGAAAGGGGGCTGCGAATAATGGCAGCAAGATACCGTAAATACTTCAATCAATGCAAGCCTATCCAATGTACCGGCAGACGTTCCAGGCAATGCCCTGAGACACCCAGGCGCGCAAACGGGGCGTATAAGGCTTGTGGGACTTGGTGTATTGAGTTTTTCGATGATAGCAAGCAATGGCAAACCCTGACGTTCAAAGATATCAGAAACAAGAGCGATGCCGAAAAGCGGTTGAGCTTGTTTATATCGGACAGGGAGCGCGGCCAGTTGAAATTACCCAAAAAGAAGAGCATACCAATGCTTGCAGAATACGCAAAGAGCTACTTGGAACAATGCAGGGGCGCAAAAGAGAACACCCTTGCCATGAAAAGGCGGGCGGTGGGTGTGCTGGTAAGGTATCTTGGCGAACACCCGCTTGATAAGATTACGGGCTTTATCGTTGAGAAGTTCCGCATTCAGCGCAAAGAGCAAGACGGGGTAAAGGATAGCAGTATCAATCTTGATTTTGCCATTTTATCGCATCTCTTTGCTAGCGCGGTAAACAAGGGCATACTTGACATTAATCCGTGTCAAAAGGTGAAGCGACTAAAGGTTTCACAGTGCAAGGATAGGGTGCTTTCATCCGACGAAATAAAAAGCATTTTGGACATGCCGGAAGGCAAAGACTGTTTGATGATACTGACGGCATTGTTTACCGGTATGAGGTTGAACGAGGTGTTAAACCTGACATGGGGTGATATCGACTTCGGCAAAGGGATAATCCACGTATTTCAAAGTAAGTCAGGTAAGGCTTTTGATGTACCGCTGTCAGACTGCTTAAGAACCGCATTGGAAGCCTACAGGGCGCATCCGGCGGATTCGATGGTGTTCGAGGATAGAGGGATAGGCAAAAAGGTTGTCAATGAATACAGCGCGTATTTCAGTGGCCTTTTTAAGAACATGGGTATCATGGGGTTCACCTTCCATAATCTCAGACATACCTTTGCAAGTCTCATGCAATCTGATTTAGGTATTGGGGCGGTAACGGTAATGGGCATGACCGGTCATTCAAGCTTAGGAATGCTTCAGAAATATTCCCATACCGGCCTTGCAGCAAAACAAACAGCTATTCAGGCATTAAACAATCACGTAATAACCACCGGTAGAAACATCAATCAGGCGGTAGGCCAATGAAAAAGGTACGGCGTAAGTACGACATGGGGAAATAACACGGATAGCAAATCGCCTTGAGAACCAGTATTTATAAGCTATTCGTGGCATTTGGGCTTTATAACGGGGAATTACACATCATAATGTTCAGAGATTTTTTACCTGTTTTTATCCATCCCTTTGAAGGTGCAAGACGCTCATGAGTCCTGGCGCGTCTACGCCGCAACCTAATCTTCTCCCTTTTCGCCCACGGTTACGAAAGGAATTCCAGGTGAGGGAAAACGGTAAATGCCAATCTCATAAAGCCGACGCCAAAGCAGGAACCCCTGATTCATGAGAATAATGAGCTTATTTCTCTTTTTGTAACAAGCATAAAAACCGCGAAACAAAAGGAGGAGTAAGAAAACTTCGTAATTCGAAATTCCTTGTTCGATATTCGTTATTCATTGCGCGGTTAAATTAATCCGTAAATGCACCTTAGTGCTTATGGGGCTTCCCCGTTGAGCGTGCATTCCTAATTCTGTTGCCGGCCATGAAGGACGGCGCTACGAATGCTGTCGCCATAGGCGACACAATTTGAAACTCGAAACAGGAAACTTGGAGCTTACTTGGGGAAGAAAATGGTTGACGCGATGTGTGCTACCGGATGATGATTCGTAAGTGTTGGTAGCGGGGGTGGGATTCGAACCCACGGCCTCCGGGTTATGAGCCCGACGAGCTACCAGACTGCTCTACCCCGCGTTGTTTTTACGATGTGAATTACTTTGTCACTAACATGCCTTTCCGACGTTTGTAAGTATAGCAGCTCACGCTTAAGTGTCAAGTATAAAAAACTTTCCATTTTTTCCCGGAGTTCTGGTACAATTGACTCTATTGCACACTATTTCATCGGTTGCGCACAGAAAAGCGGCCGCGCATTCTTTAAACGGCACCGTTGGTAGCCCCGATAGGGATGTCATTATTATAGCAATGGCATTGCACCATTTTAAAGACACCAGGCCGTTAATCGCAAGCCATACCAAAAGAGGGACTGTTGTAGAGCAAGAAACTCTTCGCTTTACATGAAAAAAACTATCGCCGCAGGCGACAGAGTTTAAGATGATGTATTATACATAATAAACGTTTTACGTACCTGGTAACAGAAAAGGTGGAGAATAAGATGAAGGTATTAATCGTTGGGAGCGGCGGAAGGGAACATGCGCTTGCATGGAAGATTGCCCAATCGCCTCTGGTTAAAAAGATTTTCTGCGCCCCCGGCAACCCCGGAATCGCTGAAATTGCCGAATGTGTTGATATTGAGGCGGAAAATATCGATGGGCTTTATCTCTTTGCGCAGAAGCAGAAGATCGACTTGACCGTGGTCGGACCGGAAGACGCGCTTATTGCCGGCATTGTGGACAGATTCAGGGACGGCCATCTGAACGTCTTCGGGCCGGATAAAAGGGCCGCTATTCTCGAGGGAAGCAAGGCTTTTGCAAAGACACTTATGAGAAAGCACGGCATCCCAACGGCAGATTTCAAGGCGTTCGACGATGCAAAGCAGGCGAAGAAATACCTGGCTGCGGGCAAATTCCCCGTTGTCATAAAGGCCGACGGCCTGGCAAAGGGGAAGGGCGTCTTTATCTGCCAGACGCAGGAGGAGGGCGAACGGTATATTGACGATATTATGAAGGAGAAGATTTTCGGTTTCGCCGGGAATAAGGTGGTTATTGAAGAGTTTCTGGTCGGGGAAGAGGTCTCCATCCTTGCCATTACTGACGGAAACACCATCGTCCCCCTCTCGACGGCGCAAGACCATAAAGCCATTTTCGACGGCGATAAGGGGCCAAACACCGGCGGTATGGGGGCGTACTCACCCGTCCCCCTCGTTACTCCAAGTGTGCAGATTTTTGTCGAGGAAAACATCCTTGTCCCCATCGTACACGCAATGAAGCGGGAAAGCCGGCCATACAAAGGGGTTATTTATGCCGGGATTATCATTACCGGCACGGGCCCGAAGGTGCTGGAGTTTAACGCCAGATTCGGCGACCCCGAAACGCAGGTACTGCTTATGCGGATGAAAAGCGATATCGTGCCGCTTCTGCTGTCAACGGCCAATGGCAGCCTGGACTTGGAGAAGACGGTGATAGACTGGGACGATGACACGGCTATCTGTGTCGTCATGGCGTCCAAAGGCTATCCCGGCAGCTATCAAAAAGGGTTTTCCATTATGGGAATTGAAGCGGCAAAAGGGCTGAACAAGGCGCAGGTCTTTCATGCAGGGACGACTAAAAAGCACGAGAGGCTCGTGAGTAGTGGGGGACGCGTTCTCGGGGTAACGGCACTCGGCAAAACGATAGCGGAAGCGCAAAACAACGTCTACGCGGCAGTTCAAAAGATATCGTTTGAAGGGGCGCATTACAGAAAGGATATCGGCGACAAGGCGACTGTTCGTAATGAATAGCCGCAAAGATTACTTGCAAACGTGTTCTGCACTCCGTTCGATGCTTTGACCTCCGTACTACCATGAGCACGAACCATCTCGCTCACGGTCGCCTCGGCGCCGGCACGAATTGCACACCGTTTACGGTAATCCGTATTTCCCCTGTACCGATGATGGCGTACTGCTCCAGCATACGAGGCCTCATCAATCGTCAAGGTTGCCAAGGTTGCGGAGGTGCAAAAACAGTGTCCCGATACCAAGCTGGGGATTGATGTCATCAATGGGTTACAAGACGTAGGGCGAGGCTTTAGCCTTGCCTTTGGAACGGGTGATTGGGTGGAGGCAGGCATGTTTTCATGCAAAACCCAACGATATTGCAGGGTATGTGGCAAACCTAAAGATTCGCCATACATTGGACGTTGGATTGTCCAGCAGTTCGGTTATTCGCTTACCAATAAGAGGAGTAATCACACAAAGACACAAGGAATTAAAAAAAGATACGTTGCGATACATCTTTGTGTCTTGTGTTTTGTTTTATTAAGGACAAGAAAAGGAGCGATACATGGAACCCGCGTTACAAAATGTGTTCACAAAGCTATATCGACAGATTTTGTGGGCGTTGTGCCTGGTATAAGTCCACCCCTTCAGCAAATCATTCATAATTTCTCCGGCCATTGCCTTGCTCCATGCAGCACACGCAGAATTTCTACCACCTTATTTTTTACACGGTAGGGGATGATGTAGGGAAGACCTGAAACAACAAGCTCACGTGTTCCTTCTACCTTGCCGGGCCTTCCTATGCACTGGTATTCCTTAAGACTGTCAACACTATCCTTAATACGCTTTGCAATATCCCTGGCTGCATTTGGATTATCATTTGCAATGTAATCCGATATCTCTATAAGATCGGCAACTGCGTCACTCAACCATCTTATTTTCACTTGGGGGGTTTCTTTTCGGTTTTTGTGCCCCAGGAGTCAAGCCACGCCGCAACGTCTTCGTGGTCAATGAATTTTGCATCGGGCTGGTCTGCCTTCTTAACAGCTTTTTCTATCTCCTGTATCTGCCATTCGTTAGCCTCAATAAATTCATTGATTGCGGTGGATACAAGATAGGACTTTGATCTTGCCGTAGCAGAGGCAAGACGTTCCAGCTTTTGCTTTGTCTTGTCGTCTATCCTTATAGTTAATGTAGTGCTCATTTCAGTGCCTCCTTCTAACACAATGTAACACGTTGTGTTACATTGTGCAACTTTATAATTCATTCCCATTTTGGTTAAGCAATAACGGGGTACCCTAATGCAAACCAGACTTCTTGCTGAAGTCCAGGAAATTTTCCATAAGCAGGGAAAATCAGGAACAGGGGACTATACCATCATCGCCCTTTGTGATTGGTGCAGGAAACGCCTTGTGGCAGAAACGAAAATACTAGATACGATTGAAGCGATAGCAAGGGACGCCCTTGCCTTTCACCGGCGGAGTCCCCCTGCCTGAAACTCCCCGCCGAGGCCTCCAACCCTCCCCCAACTCGTATCCGAATGCCCCCACTGCCACATGCCCCTGCGATTTAATCCGTTCGTGGTGGATCGTAGTTGTTAGTTTCGGATTTCGG
>CAYHFB010000309.1:4633-5219 GCA_964355695.1 uncultured candidatus Brocadiaceae bacterium | reverse complement strand
GATAAAAATTCGTGAAAATTCGTGTAATTCGTGTCTCTGTTGTTTAGCATTTTTTGGTTGCCGCCAGCGGCCGCGCCAGGTAATCCGTGGTTTCTGCTGTTTTTTCCCTAAAAATCCGATCGCCTCCTTTGGCCGCAACCAAAAAGGCCGGTATTTCAGTTGAAATACTGTGCCTGAAAGAATAATATGAATTACACTCAATCCACCACGAGATTCTGCCATGCAAATCCGCCAACGGACGGCAACCGCTTCAGCGAAACTCGCGGTCATGGAATTGCAATGGGTTTTCAACATTCACAAAAAAGGAGCGATAGATGCCTATAACCAAAGAATTGGAAAATATGCGAAAATTCGAATCGGTTGGCTTTACCCATAACCAGGCCGAAACGCTGACTGATGTTATAGAACAATCACACGTAAACGGCCAGGAGAACCTAAAGGAATTTATTGAACGGAAGTTTGGGGGGACTGACAAGCAGTTTGAGGGGTTGGACAAGAAGCTTGAAGGGATTGACAAAAAATTTGAGGGGATTGACAGGAAGTTTGATGGGATTGACAAGAAGTTTGAGGGGGTTGACAAGAAGTT
>CAYHFB010000309.1:0-4533 GCA_964355695.1 uncultured candidatus Brocadiaceae bacterium | reverse complement strand
TGATGGGATTGACAAGAAGTTTGATGGGATTGACAAGAAGTTTGATGGGATTGACAAGAAGTTTGATGGGATTGACGGGCAATTTGAAAACATGCATCATGAAATTGTAAATCTTGAACTTCGTATCAAAGCCTCGCACACCGATCTCCTCATGAAGTTCTTTGCCATCGTGGCCGGCTGCATCAGTATCGGTATTGCCGTAGCCAGGTTCCTATGGCATTAGGGTAGGCATCGCCTGCCACCGGCCAGTACGCTCAGGGACAGGGTCACACCTTTGCGCCTTCGCGCCTTTGCGGTGACAATGCCGGTAAAAGAAATCACGCAAAGACGCGAAGGCCGCAAAGATGATGGGTATTACCTCGTGACGGATACCGCGGAAAATAAGGAAATTACTCATATTTTTGGTGGATACGGTGATAAAAAAACTATCGCCTTAATCCCCCCTACGATATGTGGCTTTGGCGGATCGTATCCACCAAATCATGACTTTTCCGAATATCACATGGTGGGCTTTGGTGGGAATTTCGGGGATATCAACAAACCATTCAATCGTTCTGACAAAGGGCTGGGAAACCCCGCCCGTACTTAAAATCATTCAAAGGACGCCAATGAAAACAAGACAAGCCATTGATGATAAATGGAAACTAAAGTCTTTGCCGCCAATCAATGACCACCAAATAATCCTGGTCGGCTCCAACCCCCTACCCTGCTATGTGGCCGCTCTGTCGTTGCGGCCAACAAAGATTACTTTTATTTGTAGCAAGGAGACGAAGGTCTATGCTGAAAAACTTAAAAACAGGCTTGTCGAAAAGGGCTTTGAATGCGATAACGCCGACGTTATTGACGACACTTGCTCCACCGATGAAATAACAAAAACCATCAAACGTATTGAAGGTGTTTCAACCGCCGGTCTTCACTATACCGGCGGTAAAAAAACCATGTCAGTCCATGCTTACATGGCATGGTTCGCCCAAAACAATGACCGTAGACAGGCATCCTATATTGACGCGCAGAAAGTGGCATTGCTTTTTGATGATATCGGGATAGAAATCCCTTTAACAACGGATCCCTGCGTCAGCTTCGATACGCTGGTTGACCTTCACGGAATAACATCTGCCATCAATAATAATAAAGGATACAAAACCAGCCCAACCTATCCCGATGTGGCAAAAAAGATAAGAGATATTTTTGAAAAATGCGGCATAGACCGAATCCGAAATATGTGTCGGTCTCTCATGGCTCCATCAGCCGGATGTGATTCTTCTCAAAACCTCGAAACCCTTGAAAATAATCGCTGGGACACGACGCTATATGATGAACTGAAATTCCTGCTTGACAGATATTACAAAGAATCAGAAAAAATGTATACTTTTAACCAAGGCGAATGGCTTGAAGAATACACCCTGGAAACGTTAAACACGATAAAGACAACGGTCGGGTTGCATGACGTCATATACGACATTAAAATGAAAAAGACATCCATCTGCCCGGACACTAACAAAGAAATTAATTCTCCTTTCCAGAGCGACGTTGCTTGTATGAGAGGACATACTATTTTTTTCTTTTCCTGCACAACGTCCTCCCAAAGGAAAGTACAAAAGCTTAAGATGTTCGAGGCCCAGGTGCGCGCACAGCAACTCGGAGGCGACCACGCGCGCCATGCGCTTGTCTGCCTTAGCAACGCAGGCGACGTTGCTGCGCTGAAAAATGAGGTGAAGGAAGGCTGGGATGCGCCTGACTATGTCGAGGTTTTTGGGTGGGACGCCGTAATGGGCGATTTTGCTGGCGCGCTAATAAAGTGGATTAATAAATGGGGACTAAATCAATAACCCTGAATTACCCTGTCAGGGTTCAAAACCCTGACAGGGAAGGATAAGAGAATATTTGACCTTGAAGAACGCTTAGTAGATTTCACCGTAAGAATTATTCGTAATGCGTAATTCCCCGTTCGGTATTCGTTATTTATTGCACGGTTACATTAATCTGTAAATTTACCTTGGCGCTTATGGGGCAAGAGGTGGGCGAGCCGTTATTCAAAAATGGAGGTGGCGACGTGTTTATTACCATACTTAATGCGATGGGTATTCAGGACTATATCTTCGGAAGTAACAAACTGACGGACAATATTGGCGCCTCCGAACTGGTGTATTCGGCGCTCTGCTGCTTGCCCGTTGAGGTGCTTCAGAAGGAATTTCCAGGAAGGGTCAACCCCTCCAGCGGATATCAACCGGACGTTTCCAGTTCAATGGTTAACGATCACGACAAGTTTGACGCCGAACTGTTTTATGCAGGAGGCGGTAACACGGTGATACTCTTCGCAGACGACACGCGCGCAAAAGAGTTTGCGCTTGCCTATTCAATCAGGCTCATGGAAGATGCGCCGGGGCTGCGCGTGGAATGTATACACCACGCGGTGTAAAAAGATTTGGCTACCTCCCTTGAAGACGCTTTTATTGCATTAGCCAAACGAAAGTCCGCGCATAACGCAAGCGCCCCCTTACTCGGCCTCGGCGTTACCATCCCCTGCCCCATAACAAAACGCCCTGCTAACCTGGCCGATACGGACAACACAGACCTCCCTATCTCAAACGAGATCGCGGCAAAACGTTCCGACTCCGTTCTGAAACGAGCAAGGGATCGGTTCATCCTTCACTCACCTGCTGTTACAAAGCCGGTAAGGGTTTCCGACAATAAGACGCTTGGCCCTTTCTGCATGCCAAAAGAGTTCGACGACCTTGGGCGCACCCATGGCGAAACAAGCTATATCGGCGTTGTTCACATTGATGGAAACGGCATGGCAAAGAAGATATCTCAGTTGGCAAACGGGTATAGAGACCCTTTACAGAATTATGAATACCGTAAGAAGATGCTCGGCCTTTCAAGGGAAATTGAAGCCATCGGGGCAAAAGCCATTGAAAAGGCCGTGGAGCGACTGCTGGATTCCCTTGCTTCAAAAGAAGAGGGAGGCGATTGTTTTTTTGCCCGCGCGGTAAAGGTGGAAAAGGCGAAGGATGAAGAAGGGTATAACCTCCCTATTCGTTTCCTGGTCTATGGCGGCGACGATATCACCTTCGTGTGTGACGGACGCCTCGCCCTTGACCTTGCGGCCTTTATGCTGGAGTCGTTCCAGGAACAGGAGAATGGCTATCACGCCTGCGCCGGTGTTGCTATTGTTAAAAGCCATTACCCCTTTTCCCGCGCATACAAAATGGCGGAAGAACTCTGCCGGAACGCTAAACAATTTGTTAAAGTCAACGGTAATTCGAAAGACGCCTCTGCCATAGACTGGCATATCACCGCCGGTGGAATTCAACCTCATATCGGGCGTCTGAGAAAAAAAGAATACGTAACGCCAGGCGGCGAATCGTTGACGTTTCGGCCTTACATCATACCCAAAAACGGTTTGGAAATTCCCACGGGGCACGACTGGCAATGGTTCCGTAACGAAATACTTGATCACGTAATCAATCCGAACGGAAGCTGGGCTTCCCACAAAAGCAAGCTCAGGGAACTCGCCTCCTTCATCCGTGAAGGCAAGGAAGTGACAAGCGAAAAATTGAAAACACTACACGTAAAAGGCTTGCAGCTCCCACCGGTCGGCACCGATTGGAGCAAACAAGGATTTTATTGGCAAGGAACACCATACCTGGACGCCATAGAATTACTGGACATGGCGCCCCATAGCCCCTATTGGACAAAACAACCCTGTCAGAGTTCAAAACCCTGACGGGGTTATCTCTGTAGTCAGGAAGTGCGTAAACAGTTTACAAGAAAGGAGGCGCATCATGACGGATGAATGGTTAAAAGTAACGCTCCTCTCCGGCGCCACGTTCTCCGCGGGAAAAGGGCTGGCGGGCGACGTTGACGTGGACGTGGAACAGGAACCGTGCGGACTCCCGCTCATCAGGGGAAGGACATTAAAGGGATTGCTGGTTGAAGAACGGCACAACGTCCGGGAAGTCTTCCATGACCCCTGCTGGGAAAATGCCGCCGGGCGGCTTTTTGGCAAAGAAAAGGAAAATGATTGCACCGGCGTCCTTTGGATAGGTGACGCGCGCCTGCCGGAAAAAATACGGTGCGTGTCACACACAGCAACCACGAGGCTTAACGACAAATTAAGTCCCTTACAAATCCTGTCCGCGCTAACCGACGTCCGGCGGCAAACAAGGATTGACAGGGAAACCGGCGCACCCGCTGAGGGTTCGCTCCGTGCGGTAAGGGTGGTCTTACCCTCCGTTACGTTTTATGCCCCGTTGCGCTGGCTTGACGTCCCCTCCGATGACGACAAGGCGTTTCTCGCCCTCTGCGTTATGTCCGTGAAGAGAGGCGGATTGGCAAGAAACAGAGGAAAAGGCTGGCTTTCCCTACACTATCTCGACAAAAATAAAAAAGAATTGGATATGGCGTCCATGCTTGAGCGCGTATACAAACCCTTAGTCGTGGGCGCGCCTACACAAAAAAAAGGAACATAAACATGGGTAAAATACTAACGTACCGGGTTATCTTAACCGCCCCCCTCCTCTTAACCGCGCC
>CAYHFB010000308.1:0-5230 GCA_964355695.1 uncultured candidatus Brocadiaceae bacterium | reverse complement strand
TCTGTAGAAGCGGCGAGTAAGGCATTTCATAACGTATGGTTTTCCCATTGGGTTGCGGGCAAAGCCCACTTTGGTAGGTGGAGATGCCACCTTCAAAGGGATGGGGTTAGACCCCGATTACGAAGAGGCTCGACATAACCTTGAAAACGGTGACGATTAGGGACTTGACGCTGTGTCGTTATGCCGCTATGATGTGGAACATTGTAGCAGAGAGAGAAACATTGCGGCTGCCCGACACCATGGCTTCCTTCGTGTAATCACCGGCTCAAACCCATGTCTCCAGGGTCTGGAACTTACCACCCACCCGATGGAACGTTATGTCCGGTTTCAGATACTTCCGCTTTCTTTTTCTTGATTTCTCCGGGCACCATAGAAAGTAAAATCCTTGCATAATATCCTTGCTAATATGATAAAATAAGCACATGAATCACGCTATAATCAAATTTCTCCCCCCTTTTATCAGGGAACGGCTGGAGGGACGCACCTCTCTGCAAAATATCCTGGCAAACACGGGCTGGCTCTTTGCGGACCGCATCCTCCGCATGGTTGTCGGGCTTTTCGTGGGGGTGTGGATTGCCCGATATATGGGGCCGGAGCAGTTTGGTGTTTATAATTATGCCCTGGTATTCGTTGGTATGTTTTCGGCGTTGTCCAACCTGGGATTAGACGGCATCGTTGTGCGCAACGTCATCCGTGACCCCGCGCGCATGGACACGATTCTGGGGACGGCGTTTTTCCTGAAATTCGTCGGTGGGATTATTACGCTCATCGTATCCGTCGGGGCAATTGTGGCGCTACGCCCCGGCGACAGCGTTGCCGGTTGGTTGGTCGGTATTACCGCTGTCGGCGCCATCTTTCAGGCATTCGATACGATAGATTTCTGGTTTCAATCACAGGTAAAATCCAAATATACGGTTTACGCCAGAACTGGGGCTTTTTTAATTATTACCATGGCAAAGATTGTTCTTATCCTGACCCGCTCGCCGCTCATCGCCTTTGCGTGCGCCGGTCTTGCTGAAATTGTCGTCGGCTCAGTGGGGCAGATCTTTACCTATCGGTTCCATGGGTACACCCTTAACAAATGGCGCATGAGCCTTCCTTACGCAAAAGAGTTACTTGCCGATAGCTGGCCGCTGATCTGCTCATGCCTGGCGGTAGGTATTTTTATGAAGATCGACCAGGTTATGCTAAGGGAAATGGCCGGGAGTGAATCCGCAGGGATTTATGCGGCGGCGATACGTATTTCCGAAATCGGATATTTTATTCCCATCATTATCGTTTCATCGGTCTCCCCTGCAATTGTCGAGGCCCAAAAGATTGGGGAGGATATCTATTATCGGCGATTACGAAAACTCTTTGGTTTCACGGCGGCGTTGGCCCTTACCATTGCCATTCCTACGACTGTCTTCTCAAAATATTTCGTTTTACTGCTTTTCGGTAAAAGCTATGCAGCGGCGGGCCCCATTTTGGCAATTCATATATGGGCAACGCTTTTCTATTTTTTGGGGATTGTACAAGGTCCGTGGAATATAATCGAGGGGCTTACGAACTTATCGCTGAAAAGAACGTTGATTACTGCCGTTGTAAATATCATCCTCAATTTTCTACTTATCCCTAAGTATTCGGGTATTGGCGCTGCAATTTCAACGGTGGCGGCATACTTTTGTGGCGCATTTTTAGCAAACGGGATTGATGCGAAATCCCGTCACATATTTTATCTCCAAATCGAAGCTATATTCTTTGTGCAGTTTTTTAAGTGGGTAATTGCAAAAACAACCTACCGCTCTTTATGAAAGAAAATCCTAAAATACTCATTTTTGTCGTTGCCTACGAGGCACAGACCACGCTGGAAAAGGTTTTGGACAGGGTGCCGGAAGAGGTTTTTCAATATGACACGGAGGTCTTGGTTATTGACGATTCCTCCAAAGATAAAACCTTTGAGGTCGGCGTAAGATACTCGGAAGGCAGGAAAAACCATCCTATCACGATCTTGCATAACGTGGAAAATCAGGGATACGGGGGAAATCAAAAACTTGGGTACTCTTATGCAATAAAAAACAACTTTGACATCGTTGTCTTGCTTCACGGCGATGGGCAATATGCCCCCGAATACATACCCACCCTCATTGCGCCCTTACTGAATGACACCGCCGATGCGGTATTCGGCTCCAGGATGCAAATAAAAGGCGCGGCTAGAAAAGGAGGCATGCCCTTCTATAAATTTGTAGGAAACAAAATCCTCACAAAAACCCAGAATTTCTTGCTAAAGACGCGTTTTTCCGAATTTCATTCAGGCTTCAGGGTGTATCGGGTTGCAGCCCTTTCTCGAATTCCTTTCCAATACAATTCGAATGACTTCCACTTCGACACGGAGATAATAATCCAATTGGTGATGGGTAATTTCAGGATTACGGAGTCGCCGATCCCTACCTATTACGGTGATGAAATATGCCGGGTCAACGGGATCCGGTACGCCAAAAACGTCGTGATTACCACGTTGCTGAGCCGGTTGCATCAGATGAATCTTTTCTATGACAGGAAGTTTGACCTTTATAGGGATACCAATTCCGTATACGGCTTAAAGCTGGGCTACAAGTCATCACATACACTCGCGCTTGATGAGGTTACGCCGGGAAGCATGGTACTGGACGTCGGCTGCGGTCCAGGCCATTTTACCGGGGAGTTGCGGAAGAAGGGTTGTGTATCGACGGGAATGGACATGTACGAACCGGCGGACAAAGGGCTTTTCAAGGATTTTTATCTTTGGGACGAGGCACGAGACGTCTTCAATCATGATATAAGTTCATACCATTTTGTTCTCCTTCTGGACGTCGTTGAGCATTTCAAAAGGCCGGAGGCATTTTTGGACAGTTTGCGACGTTGCGCCGGGGCAAAGCGCCCAACATTAATCGTCACCACGGGCAACGTGGCGTTTTTTATCTTACGGTTGCAGTTGCTGATGGGGCGTTTCAATTACGGGCAAAGAGGCATCTTAGACCTTACCCATTCCAGGCTATACACCTTTAAAACACTTCAAAATCTGTTTGTGCAGTGCGGATACAAAATTGAAAAAATACGCGGCATTCCGGCTCCTTTCCCTAAAGCAATTGGGTTGAACTGGTTTTCAAAAGCGCTACTCCACCTGAACGATTTTTTGATACACATTTCCAAAGGCCTTTTTTCGTATCAGATATTTATGGTGGCTACCCCCGTCCCGACGGTTGAAGCAATCCTGGCAAATGCTATAAGCGCCAGCAGGCTGAAGGCGCGGGAAATACTTGACGAGGTGAAATAAACAGTTTTTTTGTAACGCAAGGCTTCAGCCCTGATGGACTCCAGCATTACACTGTGCGCTGAATGTCTTTTGGCGTGCAATGCATCACACGGCTGGTTCACTCCAAACAGCCGTGTAGGGTGGCATTGCCCACCATTTTGTTCCATACGCGCAGTGTTGGGGGTATGTGAGTATTTATAATGTACGATCTTGCCTGATGTTGTTTGTTGGCAGGCGATGCCTGCCCTACTTGGCTGTGCCTTTGCCAGGCGCAACGGACGTTGCACACAGCCTTTTTATGCAAGTCCAGGCGTGCCAACAATGCCGGAATCCATCAAGGCTGAAGCCTTGAGCTACGCTGTATTTAGGGGATAAAGCGGCAGGGATATTGAGCATGAATACTTATCCTATTTTCTTGTTACCACTCAATTGGTAATGTTAACAAGTTAGAATCATAGGTGTATGAATATTATAGTTCAATGCTTATGTTAATTCCCCCTTGACTTACGCTGTAATATTTGTCAAAGTGAAGAAAACTTGTTAATAATATAGTTGGGCTTCAAAACACCAGGTGAAAATTTGAAATCTACTGTTTACATTGAAACTTCGATCATCAGCTATTTGACTGCACGTCAAAACAATGATTTGCGCTCAATGGCCAATAAAAGTGCCACCATTGAATGGTGGGAAACTCAGAAGCCAAAATACGAGTTGGTCGTTTCTGAGTTTGTAATTGCAGAGGCAGGCCTTGGACACCCAGAAGCTGCTGAGCGTCGCCTTGCAGCCATCGAAGACATCGTGGAGCTACAAGCAACAGAGGCAGTTCGTGTGCTGGGACAAGAACTCATCATTCGTAATGCTTTGCCGGAAAATGCAGAAATTGATGCCTACCACGTCGCAATCGCAGCAGTGAACGGCATCGAATATCTGTTGACTTGGAACTGCACCCACATAGCAAATGCAGTCACACGGCCAAAAATCGAAGCCACGTGAAGGGCGCTTGGCTACGAACCGCCTATTATTTGTACGCCCGACGAGCTAATGGAGACCTAAATCATGTGGAAAGACCCTATCGTCACAGAGACGCGCCAACTGAGAGAACAATACGCGAGCCAGTTCGCACACAATGCTGATGCCATCTTCAAAGACATCTTGCGCAGACAGAGTATGCCGGGTAAAAAGCTTGATTCATTCCAGCCGCGCAAACCTATTTTGATTCCCATTACAGCCCAACCCAGCAGTCGAGGGGACGCGCCGCGATAAAGCGGCGTCGCGCCCCTCACTTTTACGTTATGTGAGAAGAAAACCTGAAAACAGGAGGAATTAGGCCAGATATGATACCTTCCAAAGCCCAACTTCCAACAACAAGGAGCCGAGAATGCAAGTTGATGTATGGGAAATATACTCCAAACGGGCTAAAATTTAACTTTTATCTTTTGGCAAATTCTGGCTGAAAACCTTTGTAGACGTGAAACTTCGGTCTGTTGGAAAAGTTAAAATCTCAACCGTTTAGAGTATAGTAGTTGCTCACACCGAGCAAAATGAGACTGTTAGAATTGTAAGCGCTCGCCTCGCGAGCAAAAGGGAAAGGAAGATTTATGAGGAAGGTTAAAGAAATAAAGAAAGATGAATTACGTGCTGAGTACAAGCGTTCAGATTTCCCTGAAACTTTGGTACACGGGAAGTATGCAAAACGTATGAGTGAATCCTCAAATATTATTGTACTCAAACCGGAAGTTTCTGAGGTTTTCCCAAATGAAGAAGCTGTTAATACTGCACTTCTGTCACTAATCAAGCTTGCACAAAAAACGACAGGCATAACAAAGAGATCAACCGGACGTGCTAAAAAGCTGCACGCCGGCTAGCTCAGTCGTTAGTGGTAATAAAATTCAAAACTTTGTGTATCACTTCGAGTTTTTTGTGGTTAATCTCTTTTCAGTTGCGGCATGGCCGCGC
>CAYHFB010000307.1:0-5241 GCA_964355695.1 uncultured candidatus Brocadiaceae bacterium | reverse complement strand
CTAGACTTGCTATGGTTGAATAATTGTACACTCGGTCAGGTGCCGCGAGTATGCCAATGAAAGGCAGCACGACACCCAAGCTAAAAACCTCAAAGGACGCAGCGATTAACATCAAGCAGACTACCAGCCAGAATTGCCGCTGACGTCGTCGATTGAGATGACGGAAAAGCACTTCTATAATTAAACGGCTTATACGTCTGTCTTTTCTATTATCGCTGGAGCCATCAGGTTGTTTTGATACACCGGAGGGAGTAGGTGGGTAAATCTTTATTTCCGATTCTCGCTCTAATTCTGGTTTTGATTCTGGTTCTAGCTTAATTTCACGCTGCGCTTTCGGGGTGATTAACCGGGTATCTTCGTCGGTATCACACCACGCCAATGGTTCAGGCAACTGTTTACATGATGAAACGTCAGACATCCCAAAAAACACGTCCCACACCCGCTGGAAAACCCATTTTGGTTTTTTCCAAAGAATTTCACAGACGGCCATGAGGATATAGATAACGAGTCGAGAAATTTGTTTCATAATTTTGTACCTTATCAGCAGAATCTGTGAGTGTGCTGGTTCATCGTGAATTGGAAACTTGAAATTTAAAATAAGCTACTAATTCTTACCACAGATGGACATAGCGCGGCCTCTGGCCGCAACCAAATTCGAAATTCGAATATCAAAATACGAAACAATTTCAAATGACAAAAAAACTCAATGTTCAAAACTCTACGTAAGCCTCAGCTAAAAAATGCCTTACAGTTGTGCATTTTGAAAAACGAGCATAAAAAACAAGAAGTTGATGGATTGTAGTACAGATAAAAACAAACTCCAAATTCCCTTTCTTGAACTGTTTTATTCGTAACTGCAAAAAAAGGAAATTGGCGTGATGGCAGGAGTTTCCTGCTGCCGCAGAGATATTATTAACCCTTTCTAACCCTAATACGCCATGTTTCAACAATTGCTAATTTCCCTCTCATTTCTGAAACCAATTTATCTTGTTTAAGAACGTTTTCGAGCAAATCAAGAATAAAGCAGGCTGTTGCATCTCTTGGAATACTCAGAACGATAATCCCTGAATATTGCCCGGGCGGATAATTGCGAATATCAGAAAAATCAAAATCACCTGTTACTAAACACAGGCCTTTGCTTTGAGCATAAGAGGCAATCGGTGAATCTTTTGCCCCTCATAGACCAATGTTACGCACATCGTATGCTTCATGTCCATAGTTCTGCAATAGACCAACTGTTGAGCGCGGCAAATCTTCATCAATCAGAAATTTCACAATTTCACACTGTTTTTACATTGCAAGTGGATGAAATTCCTCTTGTTCGATAAGTTCAATGGCACATGCTAAAGCTGCCCGGATATCCTCCTCGCTCACCTCATATTCCCGTATTATCTCATCATTAGTCATACCACCTGCAAGCTCCGCAATAATCCGTGCTACAGGAACTCTGGTTCCCTTGATAACAGGTTTGCCATGCTGTATATGAGAGTCTATAATAATCCGATCATTCATAAATTATCTTCACCTCCTTTTAAAGCATTTGGGATCAGATATGCTCTTGACATTTTCCTTTTCCCCTTTTGGGAAAATAGAGACCCTTCCCATGTTCCCAACCCTTTACCTCAAAGAGAAAAGCGCCCTCCCTTTTACAACCCCCTTGCCCCATTTTTTAAGGGGAATTTTGTTGCGGCTACACGGAAATACATAAACTCCAAACTTCAAATAATTTCCAAAATCACAATTTAATAATTACTCACCGCAAAGAACGCACCTTTAAAATCACAATCCACAGATTCCGCAGATTACAGAGAAAAAAAGATACCAAAAAGAAAAGGGCAGAATGTTTCATCATATCTAAAGCCTATGTAACACCTGCCATGTTTACCTCTTCAATCAAGGAATGCTTCCTCCATTTCTTAACATGAATATATATTACAGGCTGATCTGTTTCTCTGTTTTTTAGAGAGGTCTCTTTATGCCAATTATTGAACCCTTCTTCCCCTTCAATCTGGAATATTATCAATGCATTAGCTGGGATTTTATCTGCAAATTCCTCATTTTCCATTAAGTATCTAGCAGGGTTAACCTATAATTCAAGCTATATCCCAAAATGAAAATACCAGGCAAGATGTTACTGTTATTCTATTACACCCCCCTAAGGGCTGTCCAGACTTGGCAGAGGTAGTTGGCAAGATATTTTTCTTGAGAGACAATCAGCGTACCCTCTTCAAATACCCGTCCGGTGCAACGGTAATGAGCGGTTTATGATCGATACTTTTATTGATCTCGAATTCCGGGTGGTTTTTCAGGTATTGGGACAAGTCTGAGGTCAAACCTTCAATTTTCAATTATCATTCCCTTCAATTTCTGACTAATTATTTTGCCACCAAGGCACTAAGACACAAATAGTTTTCTTACCACAGATGGACACAGACTAACACAGATTTGTTTAATTAAAAATTTCAAATCCCAAATAAAGCTTTTCAAGTAACGGAATCTGACCACAAATTGAAAGGGTAATCCACGAAGATGTATTGACCACAATACTTCTTCCTCCATCAGTCATTTTTGCTTCCGCATCTCCTTGAATGCCTCATAATCCTTGTCCTTGTGAAAAATTTCCTGCCTTCCATTACCCCTAAACAACTCTCGGCATTGATTATGTACATTCTTTACATTAAAAATAGCCTGCCCCCCTTTTTATGTCCCAACCTCTACCCCGACCAGTCTTGATGTTATCTTTGGAGACAATTGCTTCACCTTTACATAAAGCACCTTGCCGCCTTCAGCCTCTATCTCCTTCGCCATTTTTTCATTAAATTTCTTCAATTCAGAATCAAATTCCGGCAGAAATATGACAACCTCGTCTTCTGCTAGTATATCATCCATCTCAGAGTGCTCTAACACATACCTGCTGAACTCCATACTCAACTCGGAATTTTTCATGAAAAATTCTTCATCCGTTATCTTCTTCATCTTCAACACCTCCCAAGAAGGCTTTTTTATATATTTTCCAGTTTGATTTTATATCGTATTCGGCAAAAGTCAATGCCTCATTATAATCTTCAGTGAACATTGGAGTTTTTTTCTTATTACCCCTCTTATCAAAAAAGTCACGATGAGCAAAGCCATGTTCTGTATCATATCTTACCACAGACAGCCATTTACCCTCTAATCTGATTTCATACTGAACAACAAAACTGAGGATGCTCCCTCTAAACCTGGCATGTCGATGACGATACCTATCCTCCGGTGTTAGCATCACGGTAAATTTTACTTCTTTAATGCTGGACATATTTTTATCAGGACAGAGATATGAGGGAATTGGTGTCGCATCTGGACAAATGACAATTGATTAACAAACGCAATCAAAACTACGTTCATCCTTGTCATATTCATATACAGCGTTCTTTATCTTTTTAATCTCGTCAGGTTTTAGCCTGACAACCGGTGGCGATAGGGGAGCATTATTTTCCATCACTCAATTCCTTAGTCAAACGACTGGCAGGCCGATTCCTAATTTCTTTTCCCATAAAGTTGCCCCCCTTTTTGATTGTATCAATAATATAACAGATAAGGATAAAAGACCGCAATCCCTTCTTTATCCATGATGACGCTGTTTTATTATATTCTCCGCAAGGGCTTTCACACTTGTCTCTTTGAGCCACGTATGCCTTTGTTTTGCATAATCTCCCCAGCCTGTTTCAAATTGCTGCAAAAACCGGATCATGCCGTCCGTTCCAAAGCCTTAAGCCCTTCTATCCTGATCTGGTCAAGAGTCATGGTTCCTGTATTCATTTTCTATTACCTCCTTAAGCTATCTAATGGATTATCCACCTTTACCTTAATCTGACTGAAACATTCACGTGCCAACCGCAGAAGTTTATCGTCGGTAGTCAGAAAAACGTCGGCATTAGAAGGCTCAGCACATGCCAGATGAAATTCTTATTTCCTGTCAAACGCTTCTTCCTCGTTTCAGCTCCGCCAGCAGGGGTGTTTCAAATCCAGCCTGACGAAAATGATCATCAAACGTCAACACCTGACGTATCCGTTTTTCTTTCATAACCACAAAAGAAAAGCAGTCAACCAATCCCCATGATTTGTCGTGACTGCTCTTGAATAATGTCAAAGCCCGCTCCATGCCTTCTGAATTAAACGGAATGATTGTTGTGGCTGTATCAGTTCTGATTCTTTCGATGGCTGAGATTACAACAGTTCTATTCGGAGGCAGTGACAGGGAATTCGCAAGTTCAACCAGTACAAGGTCTGTAGTAACGAAACGCCCAGTAAATATCGATGCAGCAGCCAATGCATCAGGATGACGGGCATCCTCTTCCGTATCAGTGCAATCAGGTAGCTGGTATCCAGAAAGACCGTCTGCCTCATTTTCGGGGAGTACCATACAGATAATGATCATGCTGTTCGGCAAGATCGGTCGGCAGGTCATCGTCGAGGGTGAACTCTGCCAGTTCGGACAGAAGGGACACCCTCTTGTCCGGCTTACGTACCTGCTTTTTTAAACTCTTTACGAACCTGTCGATTTCGGAAAGCATTGCAGGAGGTAATACATCGATTTGCCTTTTAAGACTTTCTGCCTTATTCATGAGATACTCCCGTAAGATTGTAGTGGAAAATAGGGATACCTCCCATTTTCATAACCCGAACGAGTCGGAATCCGTAGCACTGGTGGTTTATCCCCCACCATTGGCCGACCACAAGGGCTCAGCGCTACATTTTTTTGCTAAAATTGTCAAAATATTTTTGGGAAGATACTAACCCCTTCCCAATGCCCGTAACCCGAACGAGTTGGAAGAGTGAGTCTTTCTGTTTCCTCACTCCAAGCCACCAATACACAAAGATTTATGGTATAATCCTCGTTAATTATTCTTGATATTCCATTTCACTTTCATTCATCATTCTTTGCGGCTTCGTGCCTTTGTACTACAATCCATAAACTTCTTGTTTTTTATGCTCGTTTTTCAAAATGCACAACCGTAAGGCATTGACTAAAAGAGGCTCATGCAAAGTTTTGAGCATTGAGTTTTTTGTAATTTGAAATTGTTTCGGATTTCGATATTCGAATTTCGAATTTGGTTGCGGCCTGAGGCCGCGCCATGTGATTACTTCCCTTATTCGTAAAAAATACTTTTTATACGAAATTAAGGCCGAGGTAGTTGGCAAGAATATTTTTCTTGAGAGACAATCAGCGTACCCTCTTCAAATACCCATCCGGCGCAACGG
>CAYHFB010000306.1:0-5250 GCA_964355695.1 uncultured candidatus Brocadiaceae bacterium | reverse complement strand
TCAATTACACGCAGAGGACGCGGGAGACGGTTGTTTTAAACGACGCCGCCCGCGAGGGTCTGTTCACCGGCGACCGGTATATCAAGGAAACCCAGTCGAAATCATTATTGTGTTCCTGTATGATATATCAGGGGAGAATGATCGGGATACTCTATCTTGAAAACAACCTGGCCTGCGGGGCATTTACGCCGGAGCGGGTGGAATTTCTGAAGATACTATCGTCTCAGATGGCTATATCCCTGGAAAATGCGCAATTGTACGGCTACCTGGAACAGAAGGTGGAGGCAAGAACTCAGGAACTGGCACACACGCTGAAGGAGATGGAGGTATTGAATGACACGCTCCGTCAGGCAAAAAAGGTTGCGGACGAGGCAAGCCGCGCAAAGAGTGAATTTGTCGCCAATATAAGCCATGAGGTCCGCACCCCGCTGAACGCCGTCATCGGCCTGGCGGAGCTTGCCTTAAAAACCCAGGACACCGCGGCGCAAAGGGAATACATGGAGATGATAAAGGCATCAGGGGAGACGCTGCTGAACCTGGCAAATGACGTGTTGGACCTTTCCAAGATAGAATCCGGAAAGTGGGAGTTGGAAAACGTGGATTTCGGCTTGCGCGAAACGGTTCACAAAGGAGTCGGGGCGTTGGCGCTTCAGGCGCGGATGAAGGGGTTGGACTTCCGGGTGTCCATAGCGGAGGACGTTCCGGACAGATTGTATGGAGACCCGCAAAGTCTGAAGCAGGTGCTAACCAATCTCACCGGCAACGCGGTGAAGTTTACGGAGAAGGGGGAGGTCGTGCTGACGGTAAACCGCGAGGAAAGGGTGAGAAGATTCACCGCAGAGAACGCAGAGGGCGCGGAGAAATACGAGGAAGAGGGAAATTCTGCACACTATTTTGAGTTGTCCTCTGCCAGCCTCTCCGCGTCCTCTGCAGTGAGCAATGGCGGGGGCAAGAGTAAAACAAACGAACAAGCGCCCGTGATGCTCCATTTCTCGGTGAGAGACACCGGCATAGGGATTCCGGAGGAGAAACATGGCCGGATATTTGAAAGCTTCACACAGGCCGACGGTTCCGTGACAAGAAGGTATGGAGGCACTGGTCTCGGCGCCGCCATTTCCAAAAAACTGGTAGAACTTATGGGTGGGAACATCTGGTTTGAAAGCAAACCCGGTGTGGGAAGCGCCTTCCACTTCGGGGTGGCGTTTGGGCGGGGCGAACAGGAAAGAGAGCGGGAGGGTTGTCCCGTTGCGGAGAAGATAGGGCCGCTAAACATCCTGCTTGCCGAGGACAATGCCTTTAACCAAAGGGTGATCACCGATGCGTTGAAGATAAACGGCCACGAGGTAACGGTGGCCGGAAACGGAAAGGAGGCTATTGAACAATGGGAAAAGGGGGCGTATAATCTTGTCCTCATGGACGTACAGATGCCTGAAATGAGCGGTTTGGAGGCAACAGAGGAAATACGCAGGAGGGAGGCGGAGCGGGGTGGGCACACTGTTATCATCGCCATTTCAGCGAACGCAATGAAAGAGGACAGGGAGAAATGCTTACAGGCGGGGATGGACGACTATATCTCCAAGCCAATTGATACGAAAGGGCTTTTCAGCTCTTTACGAAAATATTTTGGCATTTCCGGGAAGGATGGGGCGCCGTCCTCTTGTGGCAGGCCAATGGCGGGCGAGGGAACCACAGATTGCACAGATTACACAGATAGGGCAGCGCCTTGTGGCCAGCCAGTGGCGGGTGATGAACCTCCGCGATACACCTCTGATTTGTTCAATCTTGACAGTATGCCCGCTTTAAAGAACAACCCGGAGATGCTGGAGCGATATGCGCGGTCATTTATGAAGGACATGAACGATGAGATGGGCAACATAGAAAGGGCAATTCGGGACGGCGACCATGACGGATGCCGGAAGGCCGCCCACGCCGTAAAGGGGATGTCGGGGCATTTGAAGTCCGGGCAGATAACGCGTATTGCCGGTGAAATCGAGCACAGCACCGCGGAGAATGATCTGAAAGGGACGGCGGAGAAATTTTTGGAGTTAAAGATGCATTTTGCAGAGGTGGGGAAGATGCTGGGAATTTAATCAAAACCAATTTTCGCGCAAAGGCGCAAAGACGCAAAGATAAGGGGGACAATACAGCACGAAAGGCATAATCCACAGATTTCACCGATTGCGCAGATAAAAAAAATTGTAGGGACGAATGGGTGTTAATCTGGAACTCATGAACTCAGGATGAATGAAGATACGTTATAAGTTTTTCTTTGCGCCCTTTGCGGCTTTGCGCGAGACATATCTGCGTTGGGAAAACGGTGTTGATTAAATTGCTTGAAAGGGATAAACTACAAGAGATTTTACGTGACGTTTCCATTGCAGTGTCTCAAAAAAGACGTGCCTTAGAATTAAATGTCATTGATAGAATCCATAATGAATACAGCGATATAGACATTGCCGTCATATCTGACGACTTTGGAGATATGAAGCTATTGGAACGTTTAGAATTTATAGGTGGCGCTATGGCTATGGCAAAAATAATGGATCCGGTTGAAGTACATGCTTATACGAAAGAAGAGTTTGAAACAAAAAAAGAAGGTACCTTTGTGGGTGATGAGATTAAAGCCAAAGGTGTGGAAGTCGGGTAGAGTGGGCGCTGCACACCAAAATATCGCAGAGTAAAAAATGGAGGTCATTGATTATGAGTGTTATGATCAAAACTGATGCGCCACCTTTGCAACAGGACTCATCAGGCGCATTACGTGTCGGTCAGTCACGCGTCTTGTTAGAACTGGTAATCCTGGCATTTCAAGATGGTGCGACTCCCGAGGCAATTGTACAACGATATCCTACGATAACTCTGGCCGACACCTACGCCGTGATTGCATATTACCTGCGTTACAGAGAAACTGTCGAAAAGTATCTTGAAGAACGGGAAATACAAGCAAGGGAAGTTCAGAAGCGTATCGAGAACCGGCAAGGAGATATAGGGGCGTTGCGTTATCGGTTGTTAGCTCAACACCGTATACGAGGATGAGTGATGTTACGCTTGCTGAGCGACGAAAACTTCAACAATGATATAGTCCGTGGGTTATTACTACGACGGCCGGAATTAGATTTGGTTCGTGTTCAGAATGTTGGGTTGGAAGAAGCTGACGACACCGCTATCTTGGCTTGGGCAGCAGAGAATAACCGCGTTCTCTTAACACACGATCGGGCTACGATACCAAATTTTGCTTATGATCGGCTTATAGCAAAGGAACCGATGCCTGGTGTTTTTGTGTTGAATAACCGTCTTCCCGTCAGGCAGGCCATTGATGAGCTGTTGCTCATTGATGCATGGAGTGAGCAAGAGGAGTGGAACGGGTTGGTATTGTATCTGCCGCTATAACAACTTTTCAAATTAGGTTGGGTTTTTGTCCTTTAAAAACCAACCTGATTTAACGGAGAACAACGAAATGTCTCAAAAAACCATCCTCGTTGTGGATGACAAAGAAAGTGAACGGCTACTGCTGGAAGTCCATCTACGGGACTGGGGATTTATTCCCCTGCTTGCACAGGATGGAATTGAGGCGCTGGACGTTCTCAGGAAAAACCACGTTGACCTCATTGCGTCAGACTTATCAATGCCCCGTATGGATGGCTTGCAGCTTTTGAGGGAAGTGATAGCGGCGGGATACGGCGATATCCCTTTTATCATAATGACTGCCAACGGCAGCATTGAGAGCGCCGTGACGGCCATTAAACAAGGGGCGGCTGATTACGTCCTGAAACCAATCAATTTCGAAGACCTGCTTGCCTCCGTCAAACATGCGCTGAGTTTCAGTCGGCACAAAAAGACAAAAGACGTCCAGGATGAGCCTTTGCCGGATTTCTACCGGTTCCACAACATTGCCACAAAGTCTCCCTGCATGATAAACATCCTCAAAATGGCTGAAAAGGTGGCAAAAACCATGTATACCGGCGTGGCCATTTACGGAGAAAGCGGTTCCGGTAAAGAGGTGCTTGCCAGGGCAATCCACCATGCGTCGGGTAAAAAGGACGGCAGTTTCGTCGCCGTTAATTGCGCTGCCATTCCCGCGGCGCTGCTCGAAAGCGAACTCTTCGGACACAAGAAAGGCTCGTTTACCGGGGCGGACAGCGACCGGCAAGGAAAACTCGATCTCGCTCAGCAAGGCACCATGTTGCTTGATGAGATCGGCGACATGCCCCTTGACCTCCAGTCCAAACTCTTACGGGTATTACAGGAACGCACCTATGAAAGGATTGGTTCCAACCAGCCCATAAAGACAAATTTCAGGATCATCGCCACGACCCACAGAGACCTTCAAAAAATGGTTACGGACGGCCTGTTCAGGAAAGACCTCTACCACAGAATAAACCTGTTCCCCATCACCCTCCCCCCTTTAAGAGAACGGAAGGAAGACGTCTCCCTCCTTGCCGAACATTTTTTAGAAATATTCCGCCAGGATTTTGGCCGACAGCTTCCCGGCATTTCCCCGGAGGCAATGGAAGTCCTCTCCGGTTACCCCTGGCCCGGCAATATCCGTGAATTAAAGAACTGCCTTGAACGGGCGGCAATCCTTGCGAACGAAGAACTTATCAGGCCAAAACATCTGAATATATTGGGTTCAAAGCCAGAGGGTATTGTTATGGAAGGCAACGAGAATATCAGCCTCACCATCAGCTTAGGCGCCGGTGAATTCTCCCTTGATGCGGCAGTAGGCCGTATTTTAGAGATTACTCTGGAAAGGTGCGGCAATAATAAGGCGCGCGCCGCAGAATTGTTAAAGATTGACCGCAAGATGTTCTATCGCAGAGGCGACAAGGGAAAAAATGACGAAAAATAGGTGTGGGGTTGGTGATTATGCAAAACGCTTCCCATGGCAGGGGCGAAAACCGCTCGCCTCTTCATCAACCGCAGGAAAAAACGTTTTCACCAAAGTTTGTAAAAACTTCCTTTTCTTGCAAGTTTTTTACCACCACCCTTTATTAAGGCTGGTTTGAGTGCGGCCTTGTTACGACGTCAGGCGTCTTCGCGCACCGGAAGCCTATTTGCGGGCTT
Source organism: uncultured candidatus Brocadiaceae bacterium (assembly GCA_964355695.1). Taxonomy (GTDB): domain Bacteria; phylum Planctomycetota; class Brocadiia; order Brocadiales; family Brocadiaceae; genus JACVXV01. The sequence goes on along the minus strand of CAYHFB010000306.1, from coordinate 186 downwards.
TGCGCATACGGCGGCACCCGATAACGCGCAGCGCATCGGGCATAGTGGCCTGCTAAGTCCCAGAGTAAACAATCCCAAAACGCCCAATAAGACTGAACTTAACGCCCTTCGGGCGGACTCTGCCTTGCAACTGCAAGGCTGTTTGTCTTTCTTTCAGCCCCAGAGGGGCGGCCTGTTTGTAGCATT
>CAYHFB010000305.1:0-5264 GCA_964355695.1 uncultured candidatus Brocadiaceae bacterium | reverse complement strand
GGACATATTGATTCCGCTTGTTTAAATGGTAATTTAAATTCAGGAAATCACCTTAGTCCTTGATATTAAGGCGCTTACGTAAATGGAAAACATGAAAAACTCGAGGAAAAACCTGCAAAGGGAGGCTTTTGCCGGATAAAACTATAAGTGGAACCTTAGCCCCGATGGAAGCAATTTGTTTGTAACGGTGGGCGCTGCCGGGGAGCAACCCGCTAACGAATCGTCAAACAAGGCAGGACGAAGCATCTTTCCGAGAGTGGAGAAATACCCTCATCTATCTCATCGCCAAACAAAGACGATCATAACTTTCCTCATGATTTAACAGAAATGCCCCACCGGCAACCTTATTTAGGCGAGAAATATGAGTGAAAAATACATCAAATAAATTCCTAAAAATAAAGTAGTTTTGTGTTTTTTCAAATTTTGAAACAGTGCCGTTAGGTATGAGACGAACAAATACAAAACAAAAGATTGAATAGAAACATATAAAACTGGCTGATAGAGTGGGAAAAAAGTCACACCTTCTATTTCTCCGTAACGAAATATGTCACAGCCCTTTTGCAAAAATATCGTTGGACAATATAGTTTATATATTGAAATAGACACACGTGCACAATTGTCTTTAAATATTGCTGTACCATCAAGAAACTTGTTCATGAAATGTACTTGTGCTGCAATAGGAATAATGAGGAAAATGAAGAGACAAAATCCTTGAAATATTTTGGATTCTCTGGTTCCCGTGTTCAACTCAAGGTTTGAGAATAGGGGATACTTAGAATCCCATGTATCACTGTGAAAATGTTTCATATAGCTAAAAAGCATCCATATCGATAAAAGTAAAAGAACACTCCCAACAGGAATGCCAAAAAGGGCCGCAATCGAAGCCCTTTCATCAATTATCCTTGAGAACAAAGGCTTTTGACCTTGTGTAGCCAACCAACTATCTAAACTATAAAATACTAAAAACACCGAGAGTGATGACCAAATTGTAGTAAGAGAGTTTTTTGTAAATCCAAATTGTCTATCCATTTTGTTTTCCTAATTTAAGATCAGTATAAAACAACTTTTAGCAGGCAGGAGTATGATGCTTATCCGGTTCAAACAAGGCTTTAAAAGAATTAGCGACGCTATCCTTATAACCCACTAAAATGGTTTTACAATGCCTTAGTAAAAGGTGTCGGAAGTACCGTAAAAGCGAAGTTAAGATTCTGGGAGAGGCATGTTCTCATGCCGGGGCTTAGGATCTAAAGGCGATGGAAAACCATGTCTGTTGGTGATGTAGGGTAGGCACTGCCTACCCTACATGGCTATATATAGCATAGTATGTGTTTTAATTGGTTGTATGCTGTGTGATGTTTGTTTTCCATGGACTTTATCAACGGAGTCGTATATACACAAAGCCAAAGGAGTATTCACTTGTAGAGTAGGCAATGCCCTGCCCTACAGGGTTTGTTAGAATAAATTGACATATAAGCGCTAAGCATCTAATCGAGACATAAGAATGCTGGCAATTTCGTTAGCGATTTCCGTACTATCCACATAATCACTGTGTCCAATTTCTCTGCCCGTTATTTCAACCGCATTATGTGATTTCATATTAGGTGGCGCGATAATGGGTTGTTGCGAAGCGCCAAGGCGTTGTTCCCATTTTTCATCTGGATTTCTTTCTAAATAATCAATTAAACCAAAGGTAAGTTTATCTATTATTCCTTTTGCGCTTACAAGTGCTTTACGTGGTATTTTTTCGATGTTGGAAATTGCCAATGCGCCATCGAAACGAGAATAAAAATTGTGCACCTGCCCAACAAGATGTTCCAATCCGCTATAATAAGGGCCAACATAAGTTGCTCTTTCCGTGTCAGGTCCCTTTTTTTCAATAACCTCAACACACTTTGTAATATGGCGGCGTTCCACATCTGGCGCTAACATTATATAACGATCAACGAAATATTTTTTTTCAGGTTCTACACCGAAGGCAGTATCATTGCGGTTAATTCTTATTTTAAGTGCATCGGATATTGCTCTATTTGGGTCAGACTCGCAATTTACCATTGGCACGGACTCACGATTTACCAATTGTTTGAACATGTGGCAAGCCAAATAATTGCCCATACTATGGCAAATAAGATTAACACTGACATCTGGACGTTCTTCCCGAATCGTCCCAACAATGTTTGCAAGAACAGGGGCTGAGCTTCTTGCCTCACCCTGGTCGCTCATATAACTAAATACATCTCCATTTGAAGGCCAGGAAAAACCAATAAACGCAACAAGACTACCATCCTCAACATTGGGGTCTTCTAATGTTTTCTTATCTCTATCTACCGGGTCAGTTACGACCATCCCTTTCAGTTTCGGTGTATGTCTTAACGCATCAGTAAGAATGCCATACCAGGTCTGTGCATCATGAAAATGAACGCAATATCCATGCACACAAATAACGATACTGCCAATTTTTCTGTTCATTAAAAATTTTGTAAATATTGTTTCTTCAGAATCCTTTATAATTACTTCTTTGGGCATTGACTTAACTTCAACTTCTGAGAGGTAATATGACATATATGCCTTCATATCTACGAAGTGATATCCACCCTCCAGAAGCTTAATTCTTTCCTTACGGTTATCACAACTCCGCCCTAAATTTTCATTATCACGGTTTGTGGCAAAATAACGAATAGACATGACAACCTCCCTCCATTATAAAAATTTGAAAAAACAGAAGCTTTTAATCAAATCATCTGAAAATAATAGTTTTTCAAAAACCTGCTCAATCTACTTATTTAATGGAAAAATGTTCACAGCTTTTCGTAAACATTCCATCGTTTTTCTTCCAGTCCCAATCTACATTATGTGCAACTCCATACTTATCTTGCAATTTAAGTGATGTAGGGTAGGCACCGCTAACCCTACCAGACTATTTAATCCTTCGAATTTTGACTTTCATTGGACCTCCTTCCTTCGGCGGTAACTCATGATTATTACCATAGAAATACCAGAGATCGTTGGCAAACAAATAAAGCTGCCCGTCTGCAATTTCTATAGTTTTTTCAGCACAGGAACCTATGGGAAAATTCGTACGCTCATTACAATTAACATTGCCACAAAGGTAAAAAAGGTCTTTACCGGGTAACCGGCGAAATGGTTTCACGGTAAAAGTCCACCAAGCAGACCATCCCTCGGGACCGCAACGTTGCGAAGCATCAGCCCACTTACCATTTGCTTCAAAACGGTATTGCTCGCCTATAATTACTTGCAATTTCGTGGGACTATAACGATTGCCGGGGTCTACAATGACCTCAGTTTCTTGACCAACCGACAGCTTCGTAACTGTGGGTACATTTGACTGTTTTTCAATGGTATTCATAGAAACACATCCTTGTTGTTAGCTCTTAAATTTATCTCACTCATTTGTCGGTACACAGTAGCTTAGCGCGTTTAAAGTACAGACAGGCTTTTCAAGAGTACGTTCGTAGCTCTTTGCTGATACTACAGGATTTTATCTCGAACAGCCTGCCAAGTACGCAGGTCGTTCAGTGTGTTTTCACGCAACGCTTCAGAAGCCACGTCTGTTTGTTTCTTAAACCACACCCTTAATCTCCAGAAAACAACAAATGTAGAAAGAGTTCCCCAGAAATACCAGGGATGTTGAACAACGGCGAACGATACGGTTCCATTCAAAAAATCGGGTATTGCAAAACCCATCTTGTCAACAATGAAGCCCATTGTCTGATTTCCTGCTACTATTGGTTTATTTCTCCAAATCAACGCGAAAACGACAACTACTATCGTAGATTCAAGAAATATTCCATATAACCATTTTCTCCGAAACACCCATTTCTTGATTTCTTTGATAGAAGCTTTTCGCTTATTTACTAATTTTCCAGCCAAGGTCTTTTTCACCGTACCATCGTTTGCAACGACCTCGAAATTCACAGGAAGGTTACCAGGGGCATAGTCTGCTGTTCTATACGCCATTCTTTCTATTACACTCTCGTGGATTTTAATGTTGCCGTCTAATTTGCCTTTACAAAGTTTATCGATATCTCTCGGATGATACCGGTAGTAAATGGCAAAACCATCCCTGGAATTGAACATCCTTCCATGAGGATTGGCGTCATCATGAACATTTTTCATCGTGGGGTCTTTAAATATAAGACCGTTATTTTTAGCCCTGATCATCATCCATTCAAGGGCAACGTTTGCCATGCCCGCCCTGGGATATCCCCCGCCCACATTGGAATGCATACCTGCAAACCATACTTGTTCTACTGGGTTTGTTGGTTTCTTTTCGTCCCAAACCATAGGCCAGAAGGACGTCCGTTCATCATCAATGGAAAGCGCCTGGCAGGCATGATTGACATTGGGCGTGAGTTCGTAATTGTAAAAGTTATGCGGGAAAACCCAATCGGAGATATAATCTAACGATTTAAATGCCAGATTTATCACAAAAAGACCCAGTGCGGTAATGTCCCAATTTCTGGGAAATCCCAGCGATGATACGGTATCCCAGACGCCAAGAAACTGAATAGGAATAACGCCATGAGAGTTGGTGGTTTTACTCTTTTCAGCACGTAAGGGATTCTTCTTAATTTTTACATAAGCATGAAGCGCCGCATCCACAGCAGCATCCAATGCGTCTTCATTCATTTTTTTGCCGTCTACAAGACCGCAAGCCGCGATAAAACCGGAACAAGCCCTTACCGTAGCGGCGCCACGGCTAAAGCCGAAAAAATACACCTGATCCCCTTTCACATAGTTTCTGGCGAGAAACCTATAAAGATCGCGTACGTTCGTTTTGAATCCAAAGCCCAAGGCTCCTGAAGCTGCCCGCAAGTATTTGTTGCTCTCTGTGCCAACGCCATTGTCGTAAAATTTGAGTTGTTTTTTGTCATTATGCAAATCTATTTCGTTGTATATTTTAAATACATTGCTGCTTGGCGTATAACCGCCCATGTTTCCAGTGCCGTCGGCACACAAAACAATATTCTTACTCACAAAATCCTCCCGTCTAAATGTTGTAAAGTCAGATACAAACCCGATACCGTCCCATTGGGAATAGAATGAACCACTCCATTAATCAAAATATCTTGTGTGGGTACGCAATAGCAACCCTCCTTGACTACCTACTAAAACATTAACACTATTTTGTTAAAGAAAACCTTTCTGTTTGACAATCGTGTTCTAATAGACATCCCCCGCCCCCCCCAGGGTACCTACACCCTGCAAACAAAATAGACATGCTAACAAATAACAACCAGTAAACG
>CAYHFB010000304.1:0-5268 GCA_964355695.1 uncultured candidatus Brocadiaceae bacterium | reverse complement strand
TAACGGCTTTTCCTCCCCTATCGCACGCTGCCCCAAAGAAATAAACGAAACGGGTCATGCACCCTTTAACAGCGTAGCGGCAAGGTGCGACTTGCCACTACAGGTACATTTGAATAAAATCAGGTACTATGAAGCTTTCAGACTTCCTCGACATTAAAGTCATCACTACAAACCTCAAGGCAACCGACAAAAATAAGGCGCTGAGAGAAATGGTAGACGTCCTTCACAAAGCCGGAAGGATCAAAGACACCGACGTGGTTTTTGAAACCCTTTTAGAACACGAATCGGTTAGCACCACGGGCATTGGAAACGGCGTGGCTTTTCCTCATACAAGTATTGACGGACTTAAAGAACCCGTTGCCTTGCTCGCCATCTCACAACAGGGTGTTGATTTCAATGCAAAAGACGAGCGCCCATGCTATCTAATCTTCCTCTTTATAACCCCGAAAAAAGAAACAACGCTTCACCTCCAAATCCTTTCGAAGGCGGCTATGCTTTTTACCGACAAACATTTTTATCATTCCCTTCGAAAGGCAAAAACTCCTCAGGTAGCATTAAGTCTCCTCCTGCACTATGAAAAAGGCGGAAAGGAGGTTTTCTTTCCACATTCAATAGATGAAATATACAAGGAACTCGAATCAAGCCCTTCAGGACTTACGGAAAGCGAGGCAACAAGGCGGCTGGAGGGATACGGGAAAAACGTACTCAAGGAACTAAAGGGAAAACCGCTCTTCCTGAAATTTATCGAAAACCTGTACAATCTGCTTGCCATCCTCCTGTGGGTCGGCGGCGCTCTCTCTTTTGTTGCAGACATGCCCCAGTTGGGATATGCCATATTCGCGGTAATTCTTATTAATGCCATTTTCAGTTTCTGGCAGGAGTATAAGGCAGAGAAGGCGCTGGACGCGCTAAAGAGGTTGATGCCCCGGAAGACCAAGGTACTGAGAGATAATAAACAACGGGAAATTTCCGTTGATGAACTTGTCCCCGGTGATATCGTTTTCCTGGAAGAGGGCGACAGCATATCGGCAGACGCAAGGCTGATAGAGGCATACAATATGCGGGTTGACAATTCCGCACTTACCGGCGAATCCAAACCGATTTACAAGACTTCCGCGGCCATATTGGATGGCAAGGAGTTTTTGTGGACTGAACTACCCAATCTGGTATTTGCCGGTGCCACCGTAACGTCTGGAACGGGCAAGGCCGCCGTAATTGCAACGGGGATGCAGACGGAGATCGGCAGGATAGCCTTTATTACCCAGGAACTTAAAGGGGAGAAGAGCCCGCTTCAACGGGAAATAGAAACGGTCACAAAGATCGTTACCATTCTTGCCATTGCAATGGGAGTAGTCTTCTTTTTCCTCGGCACCTCAATAGGAAAGCTCAGCATCCCCGTTGCATTTGTATTTGCCATCGGCATTATCGTTGCCAATGTCCCGGAAGGATTGCTGCCTACGGTGTCCTTGTCGTTAGCCATGGCGGTTCAGAGGATGGCCAAAAGACATGCCCTTATAAAAAAGCTTTCCTCTGTTGAGACGCTCGGCTGTACCACGGTAATCTGTACGGACAAGACGGGTACGCTAACCACTAACGAGATGAGCGTAACGCGCATATTCGTCAATGGGAAGAGTATAACCCTTAGCGGCACACGGTATGAACCGGTGGGAAATTTCTATTTCAAAGGGATCAGCCTTTCCAGGCGGGACATGGTGGAAAACGGCTTGGACGCCCTTTTCGACGTATGCGTGCTTTGCAACAATGCAGGTCTGCTTCCGCCCGGAACGGAAAGGAAAAACTGGGGTATCATCGGCGACCCAACAGAAGCGGCATTGCTTGTTATGGCAACGAAAGGCGGCGTGGACGTTGAGGAACGACGAAACGCCTTGCCAAAGATTGAACAACTTCCCTTTGAAGCCGTAAGAAAAAGAATGACCTCTGTCAATCAGAATGAGGGACAACCTTGTGCTTACGTAAAAGGCGCGCCCAGGGAAACGCTGGAACTCTGCACCCGTATTCTGCACAACGGGAAAGTTGAACCTTTAACCGATTCGACGCGGGAGGCCATCTTGTCCATGAACGATTCCATGGCAAATGACGGTTTGAGGGTGTTAGCGATTGCCCACAGATCACTTGATTTCTCTGAAGGTTTCACCGTAGAAAACACGGAAAGGGATCTTATGTTTTTAGGTCTGGTCGGTATGATGGACCCGCCGAGGCCGGAGGTGCCGAAGGCCATTGAGATGTGCCACAAAGCAGGCATACGCGTGGTTATGATTACCGGCGACTATGGCCTTACCGCCCTTTCAATAGCCAAAAAAGCAAGACTGACAAAAACCGAAAACCCCAGAATTGTTTCCGGCATTGAGCTTTCAGGAATGGACGACAAATATCTTGCAAAGATGCTAAAAGAGGAAGAGGTGGTTTTCGCCCGGGTGTCGCCAGAACATAAGATGCGCGTGGTTGCGGCCTTTAAAGAAATGGGCGAGATCGTGGCCGTGACCGGCGACGGCGTGAACGACGCCCCGGCACTTAAAATGGCCGATATCGGCGTTGCCATGGGAATAAGAGGCTCGGACGTGGCTAAAGAATCCGCAGAGATGATCCTGACGGACGACAATTTCGCATCCATTGTCGCCGCCATAGAAGAAGGCCGGGCGGTCTATGCCAATATAAAGAAATTTGTGACCTACATATTTGCCAGCAATATCCCGGAGATCGTCCCGTTCATAGCCTTTGTCTTGTTTAAAATACCGTTGCCCCTAACCGTAATGCAGATACTGGCCGTTGACCTCGGCACCGACATGGTTCCAGCCCTTGGGCTGGGCACAGAACCGCCGGAACCTGGAGTAATGAACAAGCCTCCACGCCCACGAAATAAGCGGCTTTTAGACATTCCGTTACTCCTCCGGGCGTACTGTTTTCTGGGGCCTATGGAGGCCGTCGCTTGCATGGCGGGGTTCTTTTATGTTTACATCCAATATGGTTGGAGACCGGGGATGGATATGGCCGATTCAGGGGTTATTTATCTTACGGCCACAACCATGTCCCTCGCCGGGATAGTTGCAACCCAGATTGGAAACGTATTTGCTTGCAGGACGGAAAGGGAATCCGTCTTCAGAGTGGGTTTCTTTAAGAACAGGCTTGTTTTACTGGGCATAGTTTCAGAACTGGTAATTATTGCAACCCTTATTTACACCCCATTCTTACAAAGAATATTCGGCCTCGCGCCTTTAGACTTAAAGCAATGGGGGTTCCTCTTCGCCTTCACGCCCTTACTCTTCTTCATGGAGGAAGGGAGAAAGTTAATAATGAGAAGATGGCGGCGGTAAGGGTGTCACGTTAAACCCTTATTAGTGTTGTTTTCAACATGTTCCCTGGAGGAATTGTTATGCTTGGCAAACCAAAAGAAGACACGTCCAGGCTCAAACAGTAACACGTCGTCCGTGTATTCATATCATAACATCTGCCATTCCACCGTAGAACTACACGATTAATTTGAATGTTGACTTGCTGAATTCTCGTGCTAAAATACACCAATGACTACCGATATCCCTTACATACAGCGCAAACTTATTACGGCATTAAAGGAACATCTTGACCATCCAGACATAACCGTGCTGGTCGGGCCACGCCAATCAGGCAAAACAACCATCCTCAAGCAGCTCAATACCGCACTACGCGTCAGTGGTAAAAAAACCCTCTGGCTTAATCTGGATTTTGAGGACGATTTCCATCACGTCTCATCACAAGGCGCGCTTCTGCAGAAAATCCGGCTGGAATTGGGCAGTGGCGGCGGTGTGGTCTTCATTGATGAGATTCAGCGCAAGGAAAATGCCGGACAATTCTTAAAGGGGCTGTACGATAAAGGACTCCCCTGGAAGCTTGTGGTCTCCGGTTCAGGGAGCCTTGAACTAAAGGAAAAGATTAGCGAATCACTGGCCGGTAGAAAACGGATGTTCGAGCTTTCTACGGTTAGTTTTGGCGAGTTCGCCGATTTCATGACCGGCTATCGTTACACAGACAGGCTCAGGGATTTCTTCCATACGGAACCGGCAAAAACAGACCAACTCTTCCGCGAATACCTTATGTACGGCGGCTATCCACGGGTTATCCTGGCGGATAGCCACCAGGAAAAACTTGCCACCATCAACGAGATTTTCCGTAGCTATCTGGAAAAAGACGTCATCTGCTTGCTGCGGATTGAAAAGAGCGAGTGCTTCAGCAATCTGGTCAGAGTGCTGGCAAGCCAGTCCGGGAAGATAGTCAACTATTCTGAATTGTCCGCCACCCTGGGTATTTCCCTGGCCACGGTCAAGAATTATCTCTGGTATCTGGAGAAGACCTTCATAGTTCAAAAGGTAACTCCCTGGTTCACCAACGTCAGAAAAGAGATCACCAAGGCACCTGTCTACTATTTCTGCGACGTTGGTCTGCGTAACTTTGCATTGGGCAGTTTCGGAGCCGTCCTGGACAGCGCGACCGGCTTTGCCTTCCAGACCGCGATCCACGCCATGCTGAAGGAACATTTTCCACTTGCGGATACAACGATCCACCATTGGCGCACCAAGGATAATGCCGAGGTTGACTTTGTCATACGGCGCGGGTCAGCGGTAACGCCGCTTGAAGTCAAGTACCACGACATGAAAAAACTGGAGATGCAGCGCTCGTTCCGTGGCTTTCTTGACCGTTATCGTCCTGCGCGAGGCTACATCGTCAACAAGGGTCTCAGCGATGAAGCATTGGTGGGTGAAACACGGGTGCGTTGCCTGCCGTATTGGGAACTGTTGTTTGAAGATGCCCTCCAGATAATTTGAAACCAGGGATTTCTTGTTTCTATTTCATAGCGCGGTCATTATGGTAGGTTTGCCCCACAAAATCCCCCGTAGGGCAAGGCTTCAGCCTTGCCTTCGGAACGTGCAATTTGGTGCAATCACGCACGGATTTGTACAAACCCCAACGATAGTGCCTGGCGCGAGGCAAACCTAAAGGTTTGCCCTACAATTGTAGGGCAAGGCTTCAGCCTTACCTTCGTAACGTGCGATTTGGCACAAGCACGCCTCCTGCCCTGGGTTTTTTTGCTTCAAAAAAACGTACAAAAGCAGATAAGGTATTTTTCCGAATAGGGACAAAAAAATCAAGTGAAATACTTGTGCGGAATAAAAATGGCGGGGTTGCTGTGTATGGTTTATCACCATTACGTGCGGGGTAATTCCCATACGTGTTAAGTTAAGAAATGAAAAGTCGGGCAAACGCAACCTAAATGTA
>CAYHFB010000303.1:0-5299 GCA_964355695.1 uncultured candidatus Brocadiaceae bacterium | reverse complement strand
ATAAATTTAAAGATTAAAGAAACTAAAGAAAACCTTACCACATTATTTTCTGCGTTCAAAAACTTGCTTAATGAAAAGCTCGCGGTAACATAAATTGCCAGTATTTAAAGAAAAACTATTGAGACAGGGTACTAGTTTTCTACACCCTACCTCCAGCCTACCAGCTAGTTGGTGTAGGGACACGGTACACGTGTCCCTTCGTGTGAGCATAAAAAAGTCGCAAAAGGTCTCGTGTAACGTTTAGGAAATACAAAGCCACGGTAGGGCGACCCTTTAGGGTTGCAATCCTTAGATATGCACGCAGACAGTTGCAAGGCTAAAGCCTTGCCCTACGTGTTGTGTTAAACAGATAATAGCCGCCGTAATCGACCCGGTATCATTTTAGCCGTTTTGCATTATCGGCTGAAATGAGCCACTAAAACAAAAGCCTGTTATGTTCATTAAGAGAAACCATAAGTTGTTTATATCACGCAACTTATAGTTTGTTTTCGCCGAAATGGCACAAAAGCAACAAACAGTGCCTCTCTTGCTGAAAATACACACTATAAAATAAATATCGTGATTTAAAAAGATTATATACCTATACACCGTGGACAATTGCAAGAGAAGTTGCCCCATCAGTATCTAAGTACAATACCGTTCATAACCGAAAATGGTATGCTAGTTGCTGTCTTGACCAGACTAGCACATTGTTTTGTCCCGACATTATCCTTAAAATTATGAAAGCATGAAAGGAGGTGGTGTTGTATAGGGTTCTTTTGCCGGAAACGTTCTGAAGTATTGTATTTAATTTGCATACGAGGTAATATTTAGTAAGGAGAGGGATAATTATTATGAAATGTCTTTTGAATAAAATAATAATTCTTATCGGTGTGACGATTGCGGCTGCAGGATTGTTCATGTTGGCAGCCGGGTCGGTTCATGCGGGAGATCCGAACGGATCTCAGACTTATTCAGACAGCATTGCAGGGCTTAAGCTTTCAGTTAATTTCACATGGACGTTGTTGGGCGCTTTTTTAGTATTTAGCATGCAAGCAGGATTTGCATTCCTGGGTGGTTTTTTACGGCAGAAGAACATGCTCAGTTATATGGCGCACTGCTTTATAGACTCAACCTTTGGCGCAATGGTGTTTTACTTCTTTGGGTTTGCGCTGATGTTTGGCGGTTCAAAGCTGGCGCCAGGACTGGACAATGGTAATGCTTGGGTTGGTTCAGACGGTTATATGCTCTTGGGAGGATCGTATGACGTTCAAACAATCATGTTCTGGCTCTTCCAGATGGTGTTTGCTACAAAGACGGTTTCAATCATCGCCGGAGCTGTGGCCGAGAGGTTGAAATTTGGGGCATATCTTATTTATAGCTTCCTAATGTGTGGCTTGATTTATCCGATCTACGGGCATTGGGTATGGGGCGGCGGCTGGTTAAGCACGCTTCCTTTTGGCGCCGGGGTAAAAGATTTCGCCGGTTGCGCTTGCGTGCATACGATAGGTGGCGTTATGGCGTTTGTTGGGGCATGGGCACTTGGTCCACGGAAGGGTAAATACAATCCTGACGGTAGTCCTAACCCGATACCTGGTCACAACTTGGCCTACGTAGTAATAGGTACCCTTATTCTGGCCTTCGGATGGTTCGGGTTTAACGCAGGCAGCACCCTTGCGGCGACTGATTTGCGTATGTCCGTAGTTGCAGCCAATACCTTTATTGCGGCAGCAGCAGGCGCTACGGTAATGCTGTTCTTATCATGGGGCATGACGGGCTACATAGATGTGCCGTATATATGCAACGGCGCGCTTGCCGGTTTGGTGGCCATCACGGCGCCTTGCGCTTATGTTGCTCCGTGGGCTTCTGTAGTAATTGGCATACTTGCCGCTTTGATTATGAGGGGTGCGGTGTGGCTCGTTGAAGTTAAGATGAAGGTCGATGATCCACTTGGCGCTGTGGCCGTACACGCTGCAAATGGTATGTGGGGTATGCTCGCCGTGGGTATCTTTGCGGACGGCACGTATGGTGGTGTAAGCGGATTGATCACCGGTTCGGGATGGCAATTGCTGGCACAGTTTATCGGCACCGTCGTTGCGGTGGCATGGGCATTCGCATGGGGTTGTGGCGTGTTCTTTGCCATCAGATACCACATGGGTCTAAGGGTTTCGGATCTTGTGGAATTTGAAGGTGTAGATAAGCACATTCACGGTACTCCTTGTTACCCGGTAGAAGAATCCCTTGTGTCTCTTTCCGGTGGATTTCTTCATGAAGATAGAGAACAAGAACAGGAGCAGATGTCGTTGCTTGAGAAGTCGATCAGCAGTGACGCAACACGTGAAAAAATATACTCGGAGAAGCTTGGCCGTTGGGTATATGCTTTGGTAAAGCCGGAAAAGAAGAAGAGATAATTGTGATGAATTAACCGTTTTTACAGTGTCTGTATGATGGAGGATTTTTATGAAAAAAATTGAAGCGATAGTGAGGCCGGAGAAGTTTAACATTGTCAGGGACGCCCTGACAGAGTTGGGATATCCAGGCATGACGGTCACGGAAGTAAAAGGTCACGGTTGCCAGAAGGGTATCAGCGAGGTATGGCGCGGAAGAAGGTACCGCGTTGATCTGTTATCGAAGATCAAGGTGGAAATTGTTGTTAAAGACGAGGACGTGGAGAAGATTGTCAACACTATCATCAGTGAGTCCCAAACGGGCAGCATTGGCGATGGAAAGATATTTATTATCAACGTCGAAAACGTGTACCGTATCCGCACGAAAGAAGCTGGCGATGCGGCTGTTTAGGGTAAGCGTTTTGTAGGGTTGTTTTTCTCTCTGCTGATGTTGTCCCGCGAAAGCGGGGCAACATCAGCAATTTTATGTAACTACGCGGGTGTTTGGGCTGAAGGCTGAAGGTTGAAATCCTTCACCTGCCGCAAGCTTTGTGCAATTACGCGTGATTTCCCCCCCCTCTGCCTATCCACCTCAGCCGTTACCATTTTGTCTGGAATATATAATTGAAAATGCGCACTTTCCCAATCACCGTCCTACTTATTAGCTGCATATCCTTTACCCTGGCATCGAATGCCTTTGCAGGAGATCCGAGTGGCATTCATACCTATTCCGACAGCATACAGGGCCTAAAATTCTCGGTAAACTTTGCATGGACGTTAATCAGCGCCTTTTTGGTTTTTAATATGCAGGTGGGGTTTACCTTCCTCGGCGCGGGTTTTGTCCAAAAGAAAAATACGCTGAATTACCTGGCTATGAGTTTTGTAGGGTTTTGTGTCGGCGCGTTGGTTTTTTGGCTCGTTGGCTTTGCCCTTATGTTTGGGGGTTCAAAAATAGCCCCGGGGCTCTCCTGCGGAAATCAATTTATCGGGTATAGCGGTTTCCTGCTGATTGGTAACTCTTATGACGTATCGACGGCGGTGCTTTGGTTGTTTCAAATAATGTTTGCCGCCACTGCCTGCACAATCCTTACCGGCGCCGTGGCGGAACGGATGAAATTCCACGCGCACGTATTTTACAGCGTTTTTCTGTGCAGCGTGCTGTATCCCATCTTTGGACACTGGATGTGGGGCAAAGGCTGGCTTGAGATGCTGCCGTTTGGGGTTGGGGCAAGAGATTTTGCCGGTTCAGGCGTAGTGCATGGAATGGGTGGTTTGCTTGCATTTGTAGCCGCGTGGATTGTCGGGCCGCGATTTGGGAAATATAATCCCGACGGCAGCCCAAACGTAATACACGGGCATAATCTCCTCTATATCGTCATCGGGACGTTGACCCTGATTTTCGGATGGTTTGGCTTTAATGCGGGGAGCACCCTTGCTGTTACGGAACTCCGGGTCTCCATTATTGCCGTAAACACCTTTCTGGCAGCCGCATCGGGGGCAATTACCCTCCTCTACCTTTCCTACTATAAACCCAAAAAATCGGACGTAATTATGATGTGCAACGGCGCATTGGCTGGCTGTGTCGCCATCACGGCGTCAGGCGCCTATGTGCCACACTGGGCTGCAATCGTAATTGGTATTATTGCAAGCGTAATCACAAGGTATGCCCTCCATTTTATTGAAAACAAGCTAAAAATAGACGATCCGGTAGGGGCCGTCTCGGTTCATGGAGCAAACGGACTCTGGGGACTCCTCTCCGTCGGTATCTTTTCCGACGGGACGTACGGAGGGGTACATGGCCTGATCACCGGCTCCGGGTGGCAGTTACTGGCGCAATTTATCGCCTGTGTCACCTTGATTGCCTGGTGTTTTTCCGTGGGCTTCGCGTTTTTCTACGTCTTTAAACGCCTGTTCGGATTAAGGGTTCCTGTTAATGTCGAACGCACCGGACTCGATGTCTACGAACACGGTACAAGCTGTTATCCCGGCAATTAATTGAGCCTCATCCTCAGAATCTGTGGGTAAGTACCGGTTCTGCGGATTAGGCAAACATATCATGCCTACGGCATTTATATTTGTGTACCCTTATTTCTACCGATATTTTGTCCCTACGGGACGTTTAAAAAGACGTAACCGTCCCCTTATTCCTCTGCGTTCTCTGCGCCCTCCGCGGTAAGCTGCCCTCAATAAAATTTTGAACGAGCTTGTATGCCGCAGGCAAGGCTATGAGGATGATGAGCGTTGAGGTTATGAGGCCGCCGATGAGGACGATTGCCATGGGCTGCTGGATTTCGGAGCCGGTGCCCATGCCTATGGCAAGGGGAACAACGCCTACCGCCGACGAAAGCGCCGTCATCAGGACGGGTCTCATGCGTATCTTTCCGGCTAAAAACAGCGCCTCCTGGGTGGTATGCCCTTCTTGTCTCAACTCATTGATAAATTCCAACAGAATGACGCCCTTTTGCACCGTAAGGCCAAAGTGAGCAACCATGCCGATTAGGGACGATATGTTAAAGGTGTTCCCGGTTATGAACAGCGCCCACACCCCGCCCATCAAGGCAAAGGGGATGAAGAGGACGAGGAGGGCTGCCTGCCAGGCAGACCTGAATGCCGCCAGGAGTAATATAAAGACGACGATGGCGGAGACGATGAAAATGGTCAGTATCTGATGGGTGAGTTCCTGTTGCCGTTCGTAGTTGCCGCCAAAGGTCACGTAATATCCCGCCGGCAAGCCTATCTCCTTTACGCGCGCCTGTATATCGGAAACAACGTTGCTGATGCTCCTGTGGGAAGCGTTGCAGGTGACCTGAACCCTCCGCTGCATGTTTTCCCGCTTGATGCTCAGGGGGCCGGTGTCTTTCCAGATTTTGCAGACGGAAGATCAGAACTCCTGACCCGCAGGAATCTGGCTTGATACCAAACCGTAGACAAGG
>CAYHFB010000302.1:0-5309 GCA_964355695.1 uncultured candidatus Brocadiaceae bacterium | reverse complement strand
TCGTTTTTCAAAATGCAAAACGGTAAGGTATTTATTAGATGAGGCTTACGTAAAGTTTTGAGCATTGAGTTTTTTGTCATTTGAAATTGTTTCGTATTTCGATATTCGTATTTCGGATTTGGTTGCGGCCAGAGGCCGCGCCAGGTATTTCGTGGTTAAAACAACGTCTTTTCCGATGCCTTTCCCATAATAACCTGCCAAAACGCAGGGCATTCCACGGTCAAGAGCGCACGGACGACCTTCAATCGTGAGAGTCCGTTCGGTGTTGGGTCACTACGAGCCGGCAAATAACAAGGAATTATGTATTGTTTATGCAGAAATATTAATCTATAATATACCGAAATCTATCCGTTCCACAATTCAGGAAATTATTTATCTCTCATCATTAATCATGACAGAAAACCTCCAGGACCTGCTAAATCGTATACAAAATGATGGCGTCAACAAGGCTGCGGCTGCGGCTGCGGAGATCGTTTTACATGCGAAGGAGCAGGCCGCGCAGATTGTTCGCGATGCAGAAACACAAGCAAGGGATATCGTTGCAAAAGCTGAAACAAAAACAAAGGCCTTTGAAGAAAACAGTATCAGGGTACTGGAACAAGCGGGGAGGGATTTGCTGATTAGTATCGGCAAACGGATTGAAATTCTTCTGGAAGACATTGTGCTTGATTCGGTAGGGAATGCCCTCTCCCCGGAAATCCTTGCAGAGATGATGGTGACGCTTGCAACCGCTTATGCCGAAAAGGGTTTTTCGGAGAGCAAGATTGAGATGATGGTCAGCGCTGAAGACCAGAAAACCATCGTTAAGCTTTTTATGCAAAAATACCGGGATAAAATCAAGGAAGGCGTTGAGATACACGCCGACGATACGATTACCAGCGGCTTCAGGATTTCTTTTAAATCTGACCATGTCTTTCACGACTTCACCCATAAAACCCTGGCAGATGCCCTCTGTTATTTCCTGCGGCCACATCTGGCTGGAATCGTACACCGTGTTGCCCACGGCGTTATCGGGAGTACTTAAGTGGCCCATTATTACCTGGTTTCAAGCCTAATCCCCTTAACCCTGGAAGGCGCTCCGCCTTACACCCCGGAGGATTTTCTTTCGTCATGCAATGACATGCTCGCCCGCAAGGACGCGATAGCGCTGGAACACGTTTTTCATGGCCGCCTGGACGCGGTGAACCACCCTTTTATAAAGGAATGGAAATATCTCGAATACCGGCTCAAAAATGCACTGGTCAGGGCAAGGACTACCCGAATGAAACTGCCCGCGGAACCCTATTTGAGGAATGACGCCGCAGTTGACGCCGCCACGGAAAATGCCGTTACCGAGGCCATGAACAAGCCAAATCCACTGGAAAAGGAACTTGCCTTGGACCGATACCGCTGGAAAATACTGGAAGAATTAACACCAATAATCAACTTCGACATCTCTGCAATCTTTTCTTACGCCATCAAACTCAAGATGGTTTTGCGCTGGCACGGCATGACGGACGAAAAAGGAAACGGACGTGTTACCGGCGTTATGGATAAACAACTACAGGGGCTTACTCTATGACAGATGATTTCGGAAGAATTGTTGGTATAAACGGCAACATGATAACCATCGAACTGGATGGCGCCGTCTTTCAGAACGAGGTTGCGTATGCACACATTGACCATAAGCGTCTCAAGTCCGAGGTTATCCGCATCAGAGGAAGGTACGCCGATTTACAGATATTCGAAACCCCTACCGGCTTAAAAGTTGGCGACAAGGTAGAATTGTCCGGAAAATTGCTTACCGTTGAGTTAGGCCCCGGACTGCTCAAGCAAATTTATGACGGCCTTCAGAACCCGCTCCCCAAGCTGGCGGAGCAATGCGGATTTTTTTTAAAGCCGGGTATCTACCTGAAAGCGCTTCCAAGAGATATAAAATGGGCGTTTACTCCTGTGGTTAAGGTTGGCGATACGGTACGCGCCGGCGACACCCTGGGCACCGTGCCCGAAGGGATTTTTTCACATCATATCATGGTACCATTCTCTTTCGAGGGAAAATACACCGTCAAACAAATAACGAGACCGGGAACGTATGATGTTGACACGGTTGTCGCGCAGATAAATGACCCCAGCGGTTCGATAAAAGAGATAACCATGTCACAGGAATGGCCCGTAAAAATACCCATACAATGTTTCAAGGAACGCCTTAAGCCCGGCGAACCGCTTTTGACGAAAATCAGGATACTGGACACCTTTTTCCCGGTAGCAAAGGGCGGTACGTTTTGCGTGCCGGGTCCTTTTGGGGCAGGCAAGACTGTTTTGCAACAGCTCATCAGCCGTAATGCGGACGTGGACGTCGTTATCATTGCAGCCTGCGGTGAGCGCGCCGGCGAGGTGGTGGAAACCCTGCGGGAATTCCCCCATCTAACGGACCCCCGAACAGGCAAGAACCTTATGGAACGAACCGTCATTATTTGCAATACCAGTTCCATGCCGGTAGCCGCCAGAGAGGCGTCGGTTTATACGGCGGTTACCATTGCCGAGTATTACCGGCAAATGGGACTCCACGTCCTGCTGCTCGCCGATTCAACCTCGCGCTGGGCACAGGCGCTTCGGGAAATGTCCGGACGTCTTGAGGAAATACCCGGTGACGAGGCCTTCCCCGCGTATCTGGAGTCTGTCATCGCCAAGTTTTACGAACGGGGCGGCATGGTAAAGCTGAACGACGGCTCCGTTGGCTCCGTAACGATTGGCGGCACCGTCAGCCCTGCGGGAGGCAATTTTGACGAGCCGGTTACCCAGGCAACGCTGAAGGTTGTCGGCGCCTTTCACGGGCTTTCCAGAGAGCGGTCGGATGCCAGGAGGTATCCCGCGATTAATCCCCTGGACAGTTGGAGCAAATATGCGAGCATTGTCCCGCCAGAGGCGCTTCAACTGGCGCGGAAAATACTTCTGGACGGTAACGACATTAACCAGATGATGAAGGTCGTCGGTGAAGAGGGAACATCCGTTGAAGATTTTGTGGTCTATTTAAAGAGTGAGTATATTGACGCTGCTTATATGCAACAGAATGCGTTCAACGACGTCGATGGCGCCACGCCGGAAGAGCGGCAAAAATACGTCTTTGGGAAAATAGTTGCCATACTGAAAACTGAAATGGCCTTTAAAACCAAGGCCGAAGCGAGGACTTTCTTTCAAGGTATTACCCAGGTGACAAAGGATTGGAATCGGGCGACGATGGATTCTGGTGAATTCAAGGAATGTGAGTCCCGCTTGGATAAGCTGGTCGAAGGGGTGAAAGAAAAGGATGCGTGCAACTAATTAACCGTGAATAATTTGTTGCTCACGTAGGGCGAACCTTTAGGTTTGCCGCATGTTCTGCAATAGAGTTGGGTTTTGCATACACATACGCGTGCTTACACCCAACCACCTGCTCTAAAGGCAAGGCTCAAGCCTCGCCCAACATCTTAATACCCGCCGGTTCAAGCTTATAGCCTGAACCGGCATATTTTGCAACTTGCAACTAATTGCTGGACCAATCAAGGTACCTGATTGAATCAGAGATTGAACCGGCAAGGAAACAGGCTCGCTTACCCAATATTTCACGACTATTTAACTATCATGTCAATTCTTTCATTATATGCTTCGCAAGATTTTCATCTATTTCATTATGCCTTGGAACAGATTGTTTTTTCCCTGTGGCTGGATTTTTGTATAAGTCGTGACGACTTCCATGTCTAACAAAAACACATCCTAAATCAGTCAACCTTTTGATAAGATATTTTCTTTTCATAAGGTAAGGGTAACTTCTTTAACTTTATGTTCTTCCGGAACGTCCTCCATCATCATAAGCACAAATGCATCTTTCATGTTTTCTTCAAGTTCATCCAGCGTCTCACCTTGTGTCATTATTTCAGGATGTTCAACGAGTTTACCCACCCAGAATTTTTCACCTTTCCAGTAAATCATTTTTAATTTTGTTTTCATCCTCTTACCTCACAGTGTTATTCTATGAAAATATGATAGCATAAAAGTCCCTATTAGTGATGGTACAAGTATAAGCTTATCTTTTAAAAGGTGATGTTAATACAAAAACGAAGAATAAAGCAAGCTTATTTTGGTTTATTCTGGGTAGTTACGGGTTGCATTTTCTAAAATCTGCTTTGTTTGATTATAGCGCGACGTGTCGTGCAAGCGGTCATCAGGGCTGAAGCCCTGAGCTACGGTGGTATTGGTTTGCGAAATGGGTGATTGTTTCTTCTGACGGTTCGTACCGTTCATAATGTAAATGGGCGGCTTTGAAGCCTTGTTGTTTTAAGAGGTGAAAGTTTTGCACGCACGTGTCTAATCCGACGCTGCCGGTTACCGGTTTGATTTCTTTAAAACCGGCGGAGAGCAACCCCGACAGCACGCAACCTGTTATCAGGTTGGGATTGAAGGATAAAAAGGATTCCAACGTTTCTTGTCCCAAGCCGTCTTCAACAAAGTGCGGAAGATACACGCTTCTTTTTATCGGCTGGGGCGAGCATAACACGTCACCGCCGGTGAATAAGAGGTCTTTTTCCCTTTCCAATCGTTGAATAGCGGCGTCGAGGGAAAAACAGGTGCGCCCGGAATCATTTACCATGAGGGTTCCCGGCTTTACCTTTTCAACGTTCAGGATATTCGGCACGTTCGTGGCACCGATGGTGAGTGTGGCGGCATAAAATTCGTCGGGTATTTTCTGCGTTGCAGTTATCGAACGTACCGTGCCGTGAAAATGCAAATCCTTTTTCAGTTCTTGTTTGAGTTGTTCCGGTGATTCACTCCGTTGGAACACGTCAAAGAGTATGATTTCCCTCGGATGGGGCAAACAGGTTAGTATTAAGCGGAGCGCCGCGGTACCTATCGACCTTAATCCCACAAACCCTACCGTTTCCTGGCTCAGTTGGCGGCGTGTGTCCTTTAAAATCCTTTCGACGTTCAGGATGAGGGTTGCCGTTATGGTGCCGTGACCGGTTGTTATTTCAGGCGCGTTTGTCTTGGAATTGCCGGAAGACGCCGGGGGATGATGATAGGAAATTGCTTTTTACCATAAGGTATCCAGTGTAGCAAAAACGAAGACGATTGCAAGTTTTTTTAGCAAAATCAAAAACCAAGGCAACGGAAATGGGAAGGAATGGTGTGGAATTGTAGGAGACATAGGAGAATTGTCATGCGATGGGTAATGTGCAGCACATTACCCGTTTTTTTTGCCAATAATTGCAAGACCGTCTCTATGACCTGTGGAAAAGCGCAAGAAAATGTTTAATTTTGCGCAATACAGGATTCATCATAACCGGGACAACCGT
>CAYHFB010000301.1:0-5331 GCA_964355695.1 uncultured candidatus Brocadiaceae bacterium | reverse complement strand
GGTAAATACGCATGGCTTCATCTCTCACCGCTACCGGCTCATGGTACAAGCTCGACCTGCTAAGACCCACAAGCTCGCACGGGTGCATTCCCCGTTTTTTGTAACCGTATCAGGGCTTCAGCCCTGATGGACTCCAGCACGGTACCGCGCGGCAGAAAACCCCACACAGAATGCCTGCGACCGTGTCTGTCGCAACAACCATCAAACCTTCAGGTTTGAGCAACAAAACAACACTATTGCTTAAGTAGCGCAGGCGTCCCGCCTGCTGTTTACATCTATAATTTGCCCTATTTACCGTCAGGCTTTTTGTTGCTGATTTGAAGCCGCAAATGTCACACCCACTTCCGACTGTAGCGCGCCTGGCTCAGCCCATTTCCAGCCTCGTCAGCCACAAACTCGGGATCATCGGCAGCCAGAGGGTAAATCCTCTCAGGAGTAACGTTGCGGTGAACGCCGCTTCTAACGTGACGCCAAGCATACTCAACATAGCAACACAGGTAGCCTCAAAAGTCCCCAATCCAAGAGGAACGGGACTCAGGGTGGCAACCACCGATGCAACTACAAAACTGGGGAAGGCCACAAGAAACGACACATCCTGGCCGACAGCATTAAGCATCACCTTCAAGGTATACGCGTCAAGCAGGAAGATTGTCCCCTGAAGAAGGGACGTTATGATAAACAACTTGTAGCTTTTCAGCAGGGAGCTTGTTGAATCATTGAAATTACTGATTACATTGGCTAACCCCGGTATGCGTTGCAACAACGCGGGAAGTGATTGTTGTTTGCCCTGGTGTTTTAGCCACAAAGACCCAACGGGGATTATTACCGCAATCACACAAAACGTGCCGGTAACCGCAACAATCCATACCTTTATAGCGTGATAAAACCATAATAACGCAATGCTTGAAAGCGCTGCAACAAGGTATGCCGTATAATATGCTACCATACTGGTTAAAAGCATTGCCATACACAGCGGCGGTGGTATTCCACGGCGATTCAGTGACGCAACAAGGAAGGCACTCCCACTCACCCCGCCACTGGGTAAGGCCTGATCAGAAAAAAGCTTCGCTATTCCCAAAGGCACAAGCGATAACAGCGAGTAACGCACGCCAGCCTGGAGAAACGTCTGTTGCCAAACGGCGGCAGCGCTGAAATAGGTCAACGATTGAACAAACAAACCGGCAAGCAGCCATAATGGTTTGGCCTGATGTAAAAGCTGAACGAAGTGTTCAAGCTCTCTGAAGTGCGTGACAAAATAAACAAGCCCGGCGAGAAATATCAAGCCAAGAAACCATGTGCGCAGTTTACGCAAGTTCCAAAAGGTTTTTGTTGAAGTTTTCATTTTGACTACCATTTGACCAAGCACAAACACCCTCATTTACAGCCATAACGCCTAAAAAACCAACGTTTCATGAGTTCCGAGACGATTGCGTAGAGCGCCGAGATGCCGATAATGGACGTCATCACCTCCAGCGGCAGGGGAACAAACCCAAATAGGGAACTGAACGGCAGGAAGGGCAACGCTATCGTAATGCCCATAATAACGATGATTGCAATCAGCACAAAACGGCAGGGACGGCTCTTGTAGAACGGCTTATACGTGCGGATAACCAGGATAATCAACAACTCGGTGAGGAGCGATTCAACGAACCACCCCGTGCGGAACATATCGGGTATTTTACCTGCCAGGTAAAACAACGCCCCAAAGGTAATCAGGTCAAAAACGGTGCTTACCAGGCCGAACGAAATCATGAAATTGCGGATCATCCGTATGTCCCACCGGTGAGGCGTCTCCTCCCACTCGCGGTCCACGTTGTCGCCTGCAATGCCCAGCGCCGGGATATCGGACAGGAAATTATTGAGGAGTATCTGCTTTGCCAGGAGCGGTATGAAAGGCAAAAACAGGGACGCAAACGCCATGCTTATCATATTGCCGAAATTCGCGCTGGTGGTTATAAACAGGTATTTCATGGTATTGCCGATCGTCCGCCTGCCTTCCGCAATCCCCTGGCGAAGCACCTCCAGGTCGTGTTCCAGGAGGACAAAGTCGGCAACCTCTTTGGCGATATCGACGGCGTTGTTAACGGAGATGCCGACGTCTGCCGCGTATAATGCGGGCGCGTCGTTGATGCCGTCGCCGAGATACCCTACCACGTGTCCCGTTTTTTGCAGGGCATGGATAATGCGTTCCTTTTGATTTGGGTCTACTTCGGCAAACAACGTTACCTGGGGGGCAATTTGCCACAAAGATTCGTCGTTCAGCGTCAACAGTTCCTTTCCCGTTACGACGCGTTCCACCTTCATACCCACCGATTCAGCCACGTGGCGGGCAACGAAGCAATTGTCGCCGGTAATAATCTTAATATCCACGCCTAAACGGCGCAGTTCGTCCAGTGTTTGGAGTACGCCCGGTTCTGGAGGGTCAAAGAAAAGCAAAAACCCCATGAACACCATGCCCACCTCATCCGAGCAATTATAAACCGGTTTGGATTGAACGGCGCTCTGCGCGACGCCCAACACGCGGAACCCCTGACGGCTCCACCCTGTGTACCGCTCAAATATTGCGGCGCGCACGCCATCATCAAGCGCTTCAATAGTGCTGTCATGTTGAACGTGGTCGCATACCTCCAATATGCCCTGTAAGGCACCCTTTGTTATCAAAATGGGCTGGGCGTCATTTCCTTTGCTAACCACGACGCTCAAGCGTTTCCGGACAAAGTCGTAAGGGATTTCGTCGAGCTTGTGGCAGTCCAAAACATTCATACCGGCGGCCTCGGCGCGCATGATAACGGCTGCGTCCAAGGGATTATCCAACCCTGTCTGAAAATGGGAGTTGATATAGGTCGGGTGTAAAAGCGTATCGGAAGGCGTCCCTTTATAGTCAAACGTGCCGTCCAGCTTTACCACCCCTTCTGTCAGCGTGCCGGTCTTGTCCGTGCAGAGGACGTCCATACTGCCCAGGTTTTCAATGGCGTTCAGGCGTTTTACAATCACCCCCCGTTTCGCCATGTTCTGTGCGCCGCGAGCGAGCGTGATGCTTAAAATTGCGGGGAGCATTTCCGGTGATATGCCGACGGCCAGGGCCATCGTAAAAAGGAGTATCTCCATCGTGGGATGGCGAAACATGATATTTATCGCCAGAACGGAGACCACGATGGTGAACATGACATAAATAAGCAATCCGCCAAAATGCCGCAACCCACGTTCAAACTCGGTTTCAGGCGGGGCGACCATGAGCTTCTTTGATATCTGGCCGTACACCGTATCGCCTGATGTGTGAACAATAAGGGCAGTCGCCGAGCCGCTGCGTACCGTTGTCCCCATAAACACACAATTACTCCGCTCTGCAAGGCCGGCGTCTTTCTCCTTCGTACCGGGTTGCTTTTCCACCGGAAAGGACTCGCCGGTCAATATCGCCTGCGAAACAAAGAAATCCTTTGCCTCCAGCAGCAGCCCGTCGGCGGGAATGAGGCTACCCGCCGCGAGATGGATAATATCCCCCGGCACAACATTTCCACTCGCAACGACGCTCCTTTGCCCGTCGCGGATTACCGTCGTCTTTGCAGATACCTGATTGCGAAGCTTTTCAACGGCAATGGATGAGCGGTGTTCCTGTATAAGGCTGAACACATTGCTGATAACAATAACGGCAAGCACAATCGTCGCGTCAACCCAGTCGTGCATCACCAGGGCGAGGGACGCCGCGCATATAAGAATGAGGATGAGGGGATTGGCAAACCTCTTTACCAACAATCTCAAGAATCTATCGCGTTTTCGGTTATGGATAGTATTTGGCCCAAAGCGCAACAGTCGCTCGGCAGCCACGGAAGAGGCGAGGCCGTTAGCACTACCTTCCATAGCTTGCAATGCCTTGTCGGCAGACAGACACCAGTAAGTTGAGGTTGCAATGGTATCCATAAATAACCGGTAAAAGGCCGTAAATATGCAGATGTTTAAAGGCTCAAGAAATACCTTTCATAAAATCTCGTCTTCCACACCGGATGAGACTTTGGGGCTGATTCCAACACAGCACAACGGCTATTCTACGCAATGATATAACGTAGCGCAAATATTTTGCACCATTTTACAAAATGTACCTTCATTATTTACAGGCCATGTTTACCTGTTTTTATCCTTTTTGCGGTATTCTTATAATCTTTGATTCCATCAGTCTTTTCAAGGCACACAAGGGAATTTACTTCTTGTGTGGTTTTATCTGTTTTGGTATGCTTTTACCACAAGGTACGACGCAAGTACGACATGAAATTTATGTTAACAGGTAAGAAACGGCAATCAATGACCAGTCCGAAGCAGATGGTGTTGAGACCCAACGGGCAAGGTGAATCTGTACGCCGGTATAAAGCTTTGAGAAACTCAATAGGAAGCCCCCGGAAGCATCCGGATAGGCTTTGACGTAGTAGTAACGGCGGTGCAGATTAAGGGGTGTGTTCGTAACGGTAGTGATCACGCTCCACCATTGGAAACCTGCACCATTTAGTCCCCATCTGAGGCATGATGGCTTTTTACAGAGGGTAGGGGGTATCAAGCAGAAGGGCATGAGTCCCGTTACCTGGTTAGGTACTTGCAATATTTTATCAAAAGAATTAAAAGTCCGTATGCTGGTTAACTGAGGCCTAGTGCCAAGGCGTTTAGCATTAACAGGCACTGGCAAAGTAGCAGGATGATTCCATGCGTTCTACGGTGTCCCCTGTATTCGTCCTTAATTCCCTTTTTGTATTCTTTGTATTTCTTCATAAGCTTTTGGATACCCCAGTTCCCCCGCTTTGCTTAAATCTTCCAATGCACCCTGTATGTCTTTTAAACTTTCTTTAGCAAGCCCTCGCACAATGTAACCAGGTGGATTTTTAGGATCAAGTTCTATTGCTTTACTGCAATCTTGTATAGCTCCTGTGTAGTCATCTAAATTTAATTTAGCCCTACCTCGCGAAACGTAAGCCAGCGCATATTTAGGATGAAGTTCTATTGCTTTGTTGCAGTCTTGTATAGCTCCTGCATAGGCATGTAAGCTACATTTAGCAGTCCCTCGCAAAGCGTAAGCACTTTCATCTCTAGGATCAAGTTCTATTGCTTTACTGCAATCTTGCATAGCTCCTGTATAGTCCCTTAAACGATATTTATCAAATCCCTGCTTGAGATAAGACATCGCTTCGTTGATATTATCAGCAAGCAATGCGGTAACTCCTAAACAAAACCAATATTGCTATTATTTTCATTTTTCACCCTTTCATTAATAGTTTATAGAAAGTCGCTATTCTCTTCTCAACCGGTATTAAAACAAATTATGCAGAAGACGGCCACGTTAAATTCTTT
>CAYHFB010000300.1:0-5334 GCA_964355695.1 uncultured candidatus Brocadiaceae bacterium | reverse complement strand
GGGATGCCTCCCCGCGCTACGAAATCTGTGGTTCCCATGCTTTTTTTATCGTCTGGCTAATGATTGCTTGTCAGCACAATCACGCTTTCGATTCTTGCAATGTTGACCTTGGGCTGTGCCTTTACGGTCTGGAAGAGGTTCCCGCCTTTTGTTGAGGTTTCTACAATGGTTGCAATCGGGAGAGATGGTGGGTATTGTCCGCCGATATCAGAGGACACAATGTCGTCTCCTTTTTTTAACTGTGCAGTTCGCGGCACATACTTCAGTTGGCACAGAGGGCCGGCGTTTCCCTCTAAAATTACTTGTTCCCGTGTTTGCAGCACCCGGCCGGGAATGCGTGATGAAGGGTCGGTAATAAGCTGCACTACGCTATTTCCGCTATTGACGGTGACAACCCTTCCTATCAGGGCGTTGTTTGCTATCACGGCATCGTTGCATTTAATGCCCTGTTTTTGTCCGGCGCTGATGACGATGCTTTTCCGGAAGTTTGATGCATCGTATCCGATGATATCTGCCGGTACTAATGCTGTTTTGCCCGGTTTATTTTCGGCCTGAAATTTTGATACGAGATGAAGCTTAATCTGCAGTTTGTAGAGGGTGTCCTGCTGTTCCGTGATGGTGTTTTTTAGGGCAGAGACCTGTTCTTCCAGCTCTCTTTTTGCCTGTGCGTCACGCCATGAAGAAAAAATATTATCGAAAAAATCGCTTACGGTATTACTGCAGAAGCAGGTTGCCCATTGAAAAGGCCTTATTGGCGCAACGCAAGTTGTTTTAATGCGGGAGGAAAACGCTATGGGGGAAAACAGCAAAAACAACGACATTGCAAGAAGTATGATTATGGTTACGACGGGGTTACTTATAAGATTGGTGAAACTAGGTGTGGATGTCCTCATCCTGTAGAACAGCCTTAAAGAGATCGAGATTTTCGAGGAGATAACCCGTTCCCCTTGCAACGGCTGTTAAAGGATCGTGTCCAACCACGACAGGCAACCCCGTTTCTTCCGCCAGTAGTTGGTCGAGTCCTCTAATCAATGCGCCCCCGCCCACCAGCACGAGACCGTTTGTAATGAGATCCGACGCAAGTTCCGGCGCTGTTTTTTCGAGGGTGGATTTTACGGCAAGAACAATTTTGTCTATGGGTTCTTTTAATGCTGCACGAATTTCGATAGAGGTGATCATGGTAGCCCGCGGCAGACCGGCAATGGCGTCACGCCCCCGGACTTCAAGGGTTAACTCCTCTTCCAGTTGAAAAGCGGAGCCTATTTGTATCTTAATTTGTTCAGCCGTACGGTGGCCTATGTCAAGATTGTAAGTTTTTCTCACGTATTGCACGATGGATTCGTCAAACTCATCACCGGCGATCCTGAGACTTTCATGGGTAAATATGTCGCCGAGCGAGAGGACTGCCACTTCAGTTGTCCCACCGCCGATATCTACGATCATACTTGCCACAGGCTCGCCCACCGGAAGGCCAACGCCAATTGCCGCGGCCTTTGGTTCCGAAATGAGATAGACCTCTCGCGCACCCGCACGCTCGGCTGAATTCACTACGGCGCGTTTCTCCACGGCGGTAATACCGGATGGAATCGCTATCAGTATCCGTGGGCGGACGCCCCATTTGCGCTTGTGCACCTTGGTGATGAAATACTTAAGCATGGCTTCGGTGATGTCGAAGTCGGCTATAACGCCGTTTTTGAGTGGCCGTATTACGGAAATGCTGCTCGGCGCTTTTCCCAGCATGGCCTTGGCAACGTTTCCTACGGCATTGCCGTTGAGGAGGACTTTGTTTGTTCCGGGTTTTACCGCTACTACGGAAGGCTCTGACAGTACGATTCCGTGGCCTGGAATGCAGACCAGGGTGTTTGCAGTACCCAAGTCTATACCCATGTCTGTTGACATGAAGCCTAATATATAATCTAATGGATGCATTTATTAATATTCGGTCTGTAAACGGTTATGTTTTTTTAAAAGCGACAATTACTAAATATGGCTCACAAGATAGTGTTGTTTTATACCGTTAGTGAACACGTCAAGATTATACGGTTACTGTTTGCACTAAGTCAAGTGGAAAAGTCAGTTTATCTATCAAATAAAAACCAAAGGTTCACCCTGTTACCGGTAAATTTGCCTTGCATTTTCACTCGTATTGAGATAACTTACATTCGTAATTCCTTGTTCGATTTTAATTCTCTGTAAAATATATGGTAACACAAAACCAACGCCACAAATTCCTATGGCCTTCATCGTTGAAAAACTTAAAAAATCGAATGATGTGGATGCCGCGGTAAACCTCTTCTATGACATGGTGGATGAGTTGCACGCAAGGAGTGCGGAGGATGAACGGTTGCATTTTAAGGAAAGTTATAACGCAAAGATTGTTCTCGAACGGCTTGATAACAAGGATTACGTCTACCTTGTGGGTAAGGAAGACGGCAAAATGGTGGGCTTCATATTTGCGTGGATTTCCGACCGCATAGGCCATATTCATTGGATGGGCGTAAACAAAGAGTGCAGGCATCATGGCTATGGGGACACGATTCTCAAGGAAGCAATAGCGACATTCAGAGAAATGGGATGTTATGAGGTAAAATTGTCCGCTCATATTTCTGATAAAGGGGCTTACCACCTCTTCCAGAAATGTGGTTTTAAGGAAATTGCCTTTGTTGACCAGCGGTTCTTTGGGGTAAGCCTTATCCTTATGGTATTAAAGCTGACTCCATCACCAGAGGAGTATCGTTCTAAGAAGATAGTTTTAGTTGGGGAGGCGGGGCAGGGCGTCAAGCTGATTGCCCACGTGCTGTCCAACATCATGACAAAACTGGGGAAAGAGGTGGCGTTGAACCTCATTTACGACGCCGCAGTGCGGGGCGGCAACATTCGGGCAGAGATCGTATATTCTGACGAACCTATCGATATGCCTTTTTTCGAAGAGGCTGACATCGGCCTGCAATTATCAAAAAAGCTGGATATGACCGTAAGGGCCAAACGCATGTTGATTGAATCAAGCGCCTGTGATGATGAATGTACACGGTGTGAATTGCGATGTCCTGCCAGTGAGCGCGTTCCGTTTGAAAGGATGGCCGCCGAGCATTTTAACAGCCCTATGTTTGTTAATATGATCGCCCTCGGTCGGTTGTTAAGCATGATTGGGATTAATATTGAAAAGATAAATTTCGATTCCGAATTTCCAAAACAATTTCTCGATGATAACCTCAAGGCAATACGCTATGGCTACACGTATCAAGATTAGCGCCCTGGAAATAACAAAGCGGGTGGCTCAGCTTTGTATGGAGGCCAACTACAACCTCGGTAAAGACGTCCTGAATGCCCTTGCCTGTTCGTGTGAATTGGAAGAATCACCGGTGGCGAAAGAGGTTTTTGGTGAGTTGCTGGAAAACGCAGAGATTGCCCGCACCCGCCAAATGCCGATGTGCCAGGATACGGGGGTTGCGGTTGCCCTTGTTGAAATAGGGGAAAACGTTGAGATTGTCGATGGCCGTCTTTATGACGCTATCCAGGAGGGCGTTCGCAGGGGATATAAGGAGGGTTTTCTCAGAAAATCCGTGGTAAGGGACCCCCTTGACAGGGTTAATACGGGCGACAACACCCCCGCCATTATTCATACGGAAATTGTTACTGATAACCATCTGAAAATATCCTTCATGGCCAAAGGCGGCGGATGTGAAAATATGAGCCGGTTAGCCATGCTGACCCCCGCTGACGGCAGGGAAGGGATTGTTAAATTTGTTGTGGAAACGGTCAAGGTAGCAAACGCCAATCCCTGCCCGCCTATTATCGTGGGCGTTGGCATTGGCGGTACTTTTGACTACGTCGCTTTTTTGGCAAAGAAATCGCTCTTTAGGCCTCTCGGCACGAAGACAACCAACCCCGACACCGAAAATCTTGAAAGGGAGTTGTTATCCAGGATAAACGATCTGGGCATCGGCGCACAAGGGCTTGGCGGACGCATAACGGCGATGGCCGTCCACGTAGAACGCCATCCCTGCCACATAGCCAGCCTGCCCGTTGCCGTCAACATGGAATGTCATGCGCATCGGGTGAAAACGGTGATATTGGATTCCGAAAACACTGGTAACCGCTCATGAACGCTAATGCACGCTAATAGGTGCGTAGCACAGGCTTCCAGCCAGCCGTTTGGTTGCAGGGAGGAGCGGTCAGGAAGGAGTTCCTTACTGTTCGCAAAAAGGTAAAAAATGTTCTTTCATCTAAGGGGGATTCTATGAAACGTGTCACTCGTTTGAGCATCATCGTTGCTGCTGCAATCCTTTTTGCCGTGCCGCCCTTGCGGGCTGCCGAAAGAGACGCCCATGTAGAGATGGTATTCGTCAAAGGCGGTTGTTTTCAAATGGGGTCGAATGATGTCGACGGCGACGAGAAACCGGCACACGAGGTGTGCGTGGCGGATTTTTCCATCGGGAAGTATGAGGTGACGCAGGGACAGTGGCAGGCGGTGATGGGGAGTAATCCGTCGTATTTCAAGTCTCGTGGCACAGACTGTCCCGTAGAGAATGTGAGTTGGAATGACGTACGAAAGTTTATAGAGACACTGAATAGCTCAACGGGGAAGAAATACCGTCTTCCGAAGGAGGCTGAGTGGGAATATGCGGCGCGAAGTAGTGGTAAAATCGAGAAATACAGCGGCACAAACGATATTGGCAGGCTGGTGCAATGTGCCTGGTACTGTGAGAATTCTAACGGTAAAACTCACAAGGTAGGCACGAGAATGCCCAACGGCCTGGGTATCTATGACATGAGCGGTAATGTATGGGAGTGGGTAGAGGATGTGTATAGCAATTATGGTCCACGTGGTAAAAATAGCCCTGTAAGTGTGAACACATCCCTCCGCGTCTTTCGCGGTGGTGGCTGGAACGGCGGACCTGGTACCGTTCGAACCGCTAATCGTTGCTATTATACACTGGATCGCAAGAGCTACGACATTGGCTTCCGCCTCGCCAAAACGCCTTAAACGTAGGGCAAGGCTTCAGCCTTGCCACGAGAACACGCGATTGGGTGTAAATGCGCATATTCGCGTGCAACCCAGCAAAATGCCTTTAGTAGATATTATGGTAATTGTCTATTATAAAGAGACTTAATGCTGAATGCAAATCATGGGTGATTACGCAAGTTTTCGCCAGGCGGATGCTTTTGACCTTCAGTCTTCAGTTCAAACACCTGAGTAGTTACATAGTATTTAAAATAATTTGGGAGGTTAATAATGACGCCTCATGAAACATTACTAGAAGATGCATTAAAGTTACGACCAGCAGAAAGGGCTCATTTAATTGAGGGATTAATGGCGAGTTTAGAGAAGCC
>CAYHFB010000299.1:0-5347 GCA_964355695.1 uncultured candidatus Brocadiaceae bacterium | reverse complement strand
AATTCGTGTCTAAAAAGGTAGGGTTCACGTTACAAACGTGAACCCGCAATGAAGAGAGGATGATTGCCCTGTCCAAACAGGTGGTTTTAGAATTCCCGGTTGAGTTGCCGGGAAAAAGCGTGCTTGATAGAGAGGTTTTACGAAAAATGAAAGAATTGCTGGTATTGGAGCTTTTACGAAAAGGAGAAATATCACAAGGGAAAGCATCTGAGCTTATGGAGATAGACAGACACGCCCTTTTTGATTTAATGGACAAGTACGACATACCGGCAATAGACATGACCGAAGAAGAATTAAAGGAGGAACTTTTAAAAGAAGTTATTATAAGGAAGAATAAGTGATTATCGTTTCAAACTCAGGGCCAATAATTTCATTTGCTAGAGCCAGTAGCCTGGAACTTATACAAAAGGTATTACAAGAAATTACAATCCCGGCGGCCGTTTACGAAGAGATTGTTTTGCATGGGGGTATTAAGCCTGGATCTGCTGCGATTAAAGACGCCAATTGGATTAAAAGAGGTACCGTTAAAAATATGTCTCTTGTAAATCAATTACCGATCAGTTTGGGACGCGGGGAAAGAGAAGCTATTGTGTTGGCTGATGAATTAAAGACATTTCTTCTCATAGATGATCGGCTGGCACGGAAAGAAGCAGAAAAAAGAGGGATAATTTGTTTCGGTAGCTTAAGGATTCTAAAAGATGCA
This sequence comes from uncultured candidatus Brocadiaceae bacterium, assembly GCA_964355695.1. Classification (GTDB taxonomy): domain Bacteria; phylum Planctomycetota; class Brocadiia; order Brocadiales; family Brocadiaceae; genus JACVXV01. The sequence continues at coordinate 4,644 of CAYHFB010000299.1, read as the reverse complement.
AAAGACAAGGGATTGATTGAAAAAGTAAAGTTGAAAGGGGATGAATTAAAGAAAGCTGGGTTGCGAATTAAGAATTCTCTTTATGAAATGTTTCTGCTGGATACGGGAGAATAAATTGCGTTTAAAGTGTTTAATGAATTCCCGGCATCTTTGCAACCTGACCCATTGAATATATTTTGTTCGATATTCACTTCACGGCTGGACACCGCCGCAACTACTTAACAGGACGACACCATCGGAAAATGATTCTGCGCGCCTATAAAAATCACCGTGAAACCATCCATAACTTTATTTGGCGGTGCCTTCAGTTAGTCGGAAAACAAGGAATAATCACCCTCATCTTTATCCTCTGCGCCAGGCTATTAACCCCGTACGACTTTGGAATATACAATTACGCACTCGCAATAATCTTCTTTCTCATCACCTTTGGAGATTTTGGGATATCCGTGGCAACGTCAAAATACGTCGTGGAATACCAGGGCAGCAATAATGACAAATTAAAGGCCGTTCCTTTCAATTCAGGCATAATCATCCTGGGGTTAACCCTCATCATATCAATCATAGCTATTCTAATCGGCCCCTGGTACCTAAAAGATAAATATGGTTACGTCTTGTGGCTCTTGCCCCTCATATTCATTGCCCCAATGACCTCGCTCTATGATGGGATATACAGAGGGTTAAGGAAATTTAAACTGCTTGCAATAATTTCATTGATTGTAGGGGCTGTCTCATTATCTTTCGTTTATATTTTAATAAAAAACTACGGCTTAACAGGCGCTTTAATTGCTCAAGACCTGTTTTATCTCATCTTGCTTCTTTCGTTAGGATTTGGACATAGGGAGTTCCATTTCAAATGGAATTGGGACGTTGTAAAAGAAGTGGGAAGGTATTCCATGGTTGTCGGGCTGGCAAATGCGGGGTTTTTCCTATACACCACGATGAATTCCATCATATTGGGTAAATTCGGATATATTGCCGAAGTGGGCTATTACGAATTAATTAATAAGGTGTTCCTCTTTTTAGCACTGCCGTTTTCGATAATCGGACAAGTAATCGCACCCGATATAACCAATTTGGCTTTAAAAAACGACTTCAATCGAATTCAAAACAAATTTAAAAAAACCGTTTTAATTTCATTGCTACTCGGTTCCCTGTTTTCTATACTATTGTATCTCTTTTTACCTCTCGTATTGAGAACTTATTTACCAAAATATTCTACCCCTGAGTTTAACGTAATGTTCAACATTATGTTATTTACCCTTCCCTTCACGATAGTATCGGCGACTATGTCTCAAGGGTTTACGATAGCGGCAGGCAAGGCCAAATATGGTTTACTCACCATCCCTTTTGGCGTACTTAATTTAATCTTGGGCATAATCCTGATAAATCGCATAGGATTTATCGGTGTTATCATAAGCTTCCTGATTTCGTCATCGATAGGCAGGGTATGGTGTTTCTTATTGGTTTACAGAGGGATTGGGAATTCAAGAAAATGATATATGCCACAGTTTGAAAAAATTCCCGAAGAAAATATCTGTTTTTTAAATGTCCCGTAGGGACAAAATATTGGTAGAAATTAAGGACACCCAAGCATAAATGCCGTAGGCATGATATATTTAAAACCCAATTGTTCTTCTACCAATATATCGTATATCGTTCCTAACGGAACACTACAGATTCGGTTGCGGCGTAGCCGCGCTAAGATTTCCTGACGTATGTGTAACTTTTTTAAACTTGCAATACACTGAAATTATGATTGAAACCCGGTTTTTAAAAAAACAACATATTGATAGCGCAACCAGAGAACGGATTATTGCCGTGTTAAAGGAAGGGCTTTCCAAAAATAATGCCGTGGTTTTTGCTTATTTGCATGGCTCTTGTGCTGAGGGCGACAGTTTCAGAGATATAGACGTCGCCGCTTTCGTTAGCGGACATTGCAGGGAAATAGAATTTGAATCGGACCTTTCATACGAACTCACGGAAAAGACTTCCTATCCCGTTGACGTTAAGGTGATAAACAAGGCGCCAGTTGCATTTCAGATGGCTGTCTTGAGGAAAGGGATCGTTCTTGTTAGCAGGTCAGAGCTTGTCAGGACTGATTTTATTGAAGATGTAAGCAAACGGTACATTGAATACACACGCTTCAGAGACATTTTATTGGATGCATAAAGTTGAATATTATTGATCGGGACAGGGTTGCCAAGGCAAAGGTTGATATCCTCCACGTGTTTGAACAAATACAAACATTGGTAGTTGAAAAAAAGAAGCATTTCTTTCTGACCCCAAAAGCGCTCTGGCTCTAAAATACTTACTGATTGAAGCGGTTGAGGCTGTTACCGATATGTGCCAGCACCTGTTGGCCAAAGCGAGGGGTATACCATGCGACGGGTATGCCGACTGTATAATGAAAACGGGAAAAGAGGGAATAATCTCTGTGACCCTTGCGGGTAAACTCCGCCTTTTAGCCAACCTCAGAAACAGCCTCATTCATAGATATTGGATAATTAATGATGAACAAATTTACGATATGACGGTGGAAAACAAAGGCGACTTGATTGAATTTGTAAATCAAGTTGATGCCTTTCTTAAAGAATGTTGCTAAAATTACAGACGTCGTCTCCTAGCCACAATGTGCCGTTAATTTCCATGAACCATCGGTTCATGCAAGGACACAAGTGAAATGAATGAACAAACTCACGACGAACTACATTATGATTTCTTAAATTACGTAGACAAAAAGCGGTTTATTTCCTGCTATTACCAATTAAGGTATATCTATGGTATAAACCCTAAAAACATTTTAGAAATCGGGGTGGGCGGCGGTCTTTTAAAGAAATTCTTAAGGGATACTTTTTCCTATAAAACTCTCGACATTCGCGAGACATTAAAACCGGACGTTGTCGGCAACGTAGTGCAATTACCGGCAAAAAACAATGCATTTGATCTCGTCGTTTGTTTCCAAACGCTGGAACACCTCCCATTTAGCGAATTCGAACCGGCGTTAAAGGAAATTGCAAGGGTTACCAGAAAAGACGTCCTCATAAGCCTTCCTTACTCAAGCACCTCACTTTACCTGGAAGCAAAACTTCCCTTTTTAAAAGATAGAATACTAAGATGGGGTGTTAGAATCCCCCATTTTTTCCGAAAACATTCCTTTGATGGACAGCATTATTGGGAGGTCGGAAGAAAGGGTTATTCGATAAAGACAATAAAGAAGTCACTCGAAAAATTTTTTAACGTTAAAGAGACGTTTAACCCGACCGACAATACCTATCACCTTTTTTTCAGGTTAGAAAAAAAACATGTTCACCATAAGCAAGTATAGTTTCAAAGAATTCAAGATTTCGCCGGGACACCGCGCAAACTACGCCATCCTTTGCAATCCGGAATTTGCCCCAAACCAGTGGGGATTAAAGTACCATCCTATGAATGATTACGCGAAGGAATTTAAGATACTGTCGTTGTTTGCCCACCCTCAAATACCCGTCAAATATGGAGAGGGAAATGACGTCCTCTATAAGGACGGGAAGTTTGTGCTTTCACAACACTACATCGTCATGACCCATTTTGAAGGGGAGGACGTAGTTGAATATTACAAGAAATCGGGTATGCCGGATCAGTCCCAAATGAAACTTGTTATTCAATATTTCATCAGCGCTACCTTGCCGCTAACCCATATACACACGAAAAAACATATCCACTCCGATATCAAACCCGGCCATCTCATCCTGAACCCCACAACGGGTGTCATGGGGTTGATAGACCTTGAATGCGCGATTAAAGAAGGAGAGATTATCCGCGGTATGAGCAAAGATTATGCATCACCTGAACAAAAGGAGATGATTAAACTATTACGCAGCGGCGAGGATGACAAGTCGGTGCTCAAAAAAGTGCAGATGCGCGCATCCTCTGATTTGTATTCTGTCGGTTTGATCTTTTACCAGGTCCTTACCGGAAAACTATGGCAAGCGGCAAACGTTATCCCTCAAGAAATTAATAAAGCCATCCCGGATAAACTCAACAGGGTCATGTTAGGCCTCCTGGAAGAAAACCCCAACAACCGCATCCAGTCGGCAGAAGCGTTAAAGGCGGAGTTAGAAGCGATATAACACCGTAGTGTGGGCAATGCCCACCATTAAGATTCTTCTCGTTCTCAAGCTACCGCTTGGGAATGCGCTTGTGTCAGAAGCCCTTGCTTCGCTTTTTTTCAGAAGATTTCTTCTTCTGACTCAAAGCAGGAGGTAGGGAAGCGTTTCCGCTTGTCATTATAATGTCAGGCGAGGACGCCTGACCTACCTTTGTTGCAATCCCGTTCCCAAGCTGGAGTTTGTGAACGAGGCGAATCTACCGGATTTGATGTTTTGTCATTTGTGTCGCCCCTCCGGGGCTTGATAATGCTACAACATCTGTCCCACCGCTTACGCAGTGGGCTACTATTGTGTTGCCCCTAACGGGGCATGGCAAAGACAAGTCAACCGCCCATGGTTGGCAGATTATTTATCTCATACAAAATCTGTGTAATCTGTACTACAATCCATAAACTTCTTGTTTTTTATGCTCGGTTTTCATTTTTTATGGAAAAACAGCAAAAACCACAGATTTCACAGATTAAAAGCGTAGAAGTCCTGTATTAAAATATGGTTC
>CAYHFB010000298.1:0-5394 GCA_964355695.1 uncultured candidatus Brocadiaceae bacterium | reverse complement strand
CTTCGTAATACCTTGTTTATGAAAAGAATGATTGCAAACGTGCCATATTTGAAGGGATTCATCAATTCCCTCATTAAGTAGAGTCCCATGAGGCTGTTCGATACGATTCTTCTCCGCCTTACCATCTCGTGCCTGGTACTTTTGGAAGGCGGCTCAATGTATGCCTTTGCATCAGGCTCATACAGGAAACGGCTACGTTGTTTTACAACCGATAAGCAGACGTAAAGGTCGTCTGTTACACCCAGTGGCAATGGCTTATACAAGTTTCTTCGTATCGCGTACAACGTGCCATCGTTAGAAGATATACTGCCGGTAAGGCTTTCCAGTTTTTTGATCGTTTTCTCGAATCTAATATGGTAGGTCTGTGACGTTGACATATCCATCCTGACCTTTAGAAGCTCTTTTTCCCCACAGACGCCGCCAATCTCCGGATCACTAAAATGCTTGACCAATGTCAGAATGGTATCCTTATCAAGCATGACGTCTACATCAGAAAGTACCAGGATGTCACCCTTGCATTCTTTGATTGCCTGGTTAAGGCCGTTATTTTTCCCCAAGTGGGTGGACGATGAAAAAATGCGAATTTTGCTATTAGTTATGCTTTTTGCAAGTTTTAGCGTGTTGTCAGTTGACCCATCGGAGAAAAAAACAATCTCGTGGTCTTCTGTTGGAAAAACGAGTTCAAGGGAATTTTTAAGTCTTTTAACAACACAGTTTTCTGCATTGCGTGCAACGATTACCAAACTCACTGATGGACGATAATCGGGAGAATATCGTACCGGTTTCTTTCCCTTGATTAGATATTTAATCCAAATCATGAACGGATTCACAATAAGAACAAGCAAAATGAGCAGGGCTGAAAACAGCCATATAATAAAACTTACCATTGACATTGTATTCATAAATTAAGCGCAATTCCTATAAAAACCATGCCGATACCAACCCAACCCACGTTCCATCACAATACACAACTCCAGAAACTCTAAATTCGAAACTCGAAACTCGAAACTCGAAACTCGAAACTTGAAACCCTCACCTCTGCCTCTGTATCTGCAAAAATGCATCTATTATTTGAGGATCAAACTGTTTGCCACGGTTCTTTAACAGTTCTTGAATGGCCGTGCTGTCCATAACTCCCTTTCGATATGCCCGATCAATCCTCATGGCAAGATAGGTGTTTACTACGGAAATAACCCGGGATTCTATCGGTATTTTCTCTCCTTTTAAACCATTGGGATAACCGGTGCCGTCCCAGCGTTCGTAGATGGATGCGATTACCGGTGCGACCATCTCGAGATTATGGATGCTGGATACTATTTTAATGCCAATCTCAACGTGCCTTTTCAGGGTTTCGATCTCTTCCTCTGTCAGCTTGTCCCGTTTACCCAGTATTTCAAGTGATACGCCAAGCTTGCCGATATCGTGTAACATGCCTCCCATTTGGATTTTGTACAAGATTTCTTCAGGCAAACAGAGATATTTCCCCAATCTTACCGATAAGGCGGAGACTAATTTAGAATGGTTTCTGGTTCTCATATCCTTGTGGTCAATGAGACTTGCCAGAGAGTACGCAATCTTGTTGCTTATTTCTTTCTCAAATTCATCGGTTATTTCAAAGAGACCCTCGTTGTGTGGTTTTTCACGTAACAGCCTTTCGTAGGTAAGGCATTTTTCATCACGCAGCATTTTGCATTCATAAAGGGCGTAATCCGCTTTTGCTAATAGTTCTACGAATTCGGCGCCAGCGCAGTCTATACAAGAAATCCCGAAACTCATAGTGATATCAATGGGCAAGTCCTGTAAGCTTGCATGTTCCTGCCGGTTGATTTCCGTAATTCTCTTGATAATCTTTTTTACCATCAATTCGGCGCCGTAACAATCGGTGCCGGGAAGGATCATCATAAACTCATCCCCGTCAGCGCGGGATGCTATATCCGTTTTTCTGACCGTTTCTTTTATAATGGTTCCTATTTGTTGAAGAACGACGTCGCCAATGTGGCGACCAGCCTTGTCATTAATCATTCTAAAGTTATCGATATCGCCGATAACAACGGCAAAGGTGTCATAGTCCCCTCTTTTTACCCTTTTAAGCTCTTCCTCTAGCCTCATCGTTGCGTAACTACCATTCCTGAGTCCGGTCAAGGTATCATTAATGGCGTTCTTTTTAATTTCTTCATACAAGAGCAACAAGAGTCTTTCCTGCAAGTCATGCCGTTTCTTTTCCCATGCGGTGCGGACGCTGGTTTTCAATCTTTCGGCGTCTAACGGCTTTGGAATGAAATCGTAAGCGCCTCTTTTTATGGCCTGAACGGCCATGTCAATATCCGGTGAGTCTGTGACAAATATGACGATCACGTCAGAACTGTTTGCCTTCCTGTTCATCAGAGGGATAATGTCATCCTTATCCGGAAACCGGCTGTTTACAACGATCATTTCAAAACCACCTTGATTAATCAGTGCAAGCGCTTCCGTTCCATTCGGGGCGGCTACAATGTCATATCCAAGTTCTTTTATCGCATTTTCAATGATGTTTTTGCAAGACGTATTGCTTTCAAGCACCAGCACCTTTGGTGTTTTTGTCAATTCTGCCTGGGGTTTTTCGGACAACTCCTTGTGGTAGACGGCTGTTTCCACCGTCTTTTCAATCGATGCAGACTCTATGGATTTTGTTAAATACTCGAAAGCCCCGCCCGTTACGAATTCCTTTGAAATGACGACGGATCCGTCAATCGTTGCCAGCATAATGACCGGAGGCGGAGAATTGGCCTTGAGAGACTTTAAGAGCTCAATGCCGCTTGCGCCCGACGTCCTGATATCACCCATGACTACGTTAACGGTCATCCCCTTCTTAAGCAACTCAATCGCCTCTAAAGCGTTCTCTGCCTCTTCAACGTCAAACTCCATATTCTGCGCAACTGATAGAATATGTTGCCGTGTCATAATATTGTCATCAACTACGAGTAATGTTCGTTTGTTCATAATATTAGTGAGTAGAAAGGTCTGGTGGGACGGATTAAAAGATGCAAGATACCATATATTTATGATGGCGGTAGCGCAGGCTTCCAGCCTGCATTTATTGAATAAATGGAACCGGCAGGCTGGAAGGCTGCGCTACTCATGCTACAAGATGATAGATGCTCGTATTTTCTTTTCAAGCATCGTGCATTGATTTCCATTAAAATCTGATAAGAATCTCCTATACTCTATAATTGGAGATGGGACTTGTCAAGGAACAAAACCGGTTTATCGTGGAAACTGTTGAAAAGTAGTGCGTCAAAACCTCTTTTCAGTTGACAACTTCTTTTTATAACACTATTATTTCACCATGGATTTACATTTGTTAACAGACACAAAGCAATACAAGAAGGTATTTCTCTTGTATTTTTTCGTACTATTCCTTAGTTGTTTGCTGGCGCCGGTTGTGAAGGAGTGCCTTGACGCCTTTTTGCCTTCCAATGCCTTCCTGACGCACATCCTGAAATTCAAGAACGGAAGTTACGACTTTGGGAAGGTGCTACGGCGCATTATACTGGCGGTCGCGGTACTTATTGCAATTTTATTCAGAAAACCCTTGAAGATACGTGCTTTTGGCTCCATCGGCATGAAGCACTACGAAGGATGGCTTGGGCAGTTGCAGATGGGGTTTTTGCTGGGTGCCGGTGTTTTTATTGTCTATACCTCTTTTTTGTGTTCGACCGGTGTATGGATATTGCAATGGAACGCAAAGTCCATCGGCAGCTTCATTATCGGTTTGTTTGAAACAATCCTGATTGCTGGTGTGGTTGGTTGTATTGAAGAGGTGCTTTTCAGGGGGTTCATCCTGCAGAGCTTTTTACAGGATATGCGTCCTCTGTCCGCGGTGTGCGTCAGCAGCCTTTTTTATTCACTCTTGCACTTTTTTAAAGCAAAAGTATTGGTTACCCAGGGGCTATATCCATTTGTTGGTTTTACCGTCTGTTACCAATCATTTAAAAACATCGTTGTGCATCTTCCTGCGATTTTGCCTTCGGCCATTGGGCTTTTTCTTATTGGCGTGGTGTTATCCTATGCATATCTCAGAACACGGTCATTGTATTTCTCCATCGGGCTTCACGCAGGCTGGGTATTTTTGATTAAGACGAATGATTCGTATCTCAGGTATTCCGGCACAAATTACCCATGGTTGTATGGCGATAAGGACGTGATTACCGGCCTGCTCGGATGGTTTATGTTGATTGTTACGTTATTTCTTGTATACCTTGTTACGAAAACTTCATTTCATGGAAAAAACACTGCAAGCATTGGCTGAATTTGTCGGCGGCGAGGTTGTTGGAGACCCGTTGATAAAGATACGCGGCGTTATGGGTGTGGATGACGCCGTAGAAGGTTACGTCACCTTTATATCTAACGATAAGTACGTCAAAAAGTTTCAACAAACGAAGGCGTCCGCCGTCATCGTTTCCCCAAAGTTTAAAGCAGTGCATTTGTCCCCGCTTCAAGATAATAAACAGAACTTCCTGGTCTGCGCCAATCCCTATCTTGCATTTGCAAAAATCGTCGAGCTGCTTATGTATAAAAAGCCGGTTTACCTTATGGGTGTTGATGGTGCGGCGAGGGTTGATAACACGGCAGTCATTGGTGAAAACGTCTCAATCCAGGCTTATGCTACGGTGGGGAAAAATACCCGTATTGGCAATGGGGTGGTAATCTATCCCGGCGTTCACGTGGGGGATGATTGCACGATCGGTGACGATTCCGTAATCTTTCCCAACGTCGTAATATACCATGGCACGAGTATCGGCAAACGCGTTACCATCCACAGCAACACCGTTATCGGCAGCAGTGGTTTTGGTTACGCGCCGGACGGCCAGAGTTATTACAAAATTCCACAGGTCGGCGTTGCCATACTCGAAGACGACGTGGATATTGGCGCAAACACCACGATAAACCGCGCTACACTTGGAGAAACGATTATCAAAAGGGGTACGAAAATTGACAGCCAGGTTGTAATCGCGCACAACGTCGAGATCGGGGAAAATTCGCTGATTGTGTCCCAGGCAGCAGTTGCAGGCTCGGCGAAGATTGGAAAACATGCAATACTTGCCGGCGGCGCCGGGGTAGTCGGACACGTCAATATTGGTGACAATGTCACCATTGGCGGGCGTTCAGGGGTGTTGTGTGATATTCCAAACAACGAAACGTATCTTGGCGCGCCTGCGCTTCCGATCAGGCGCATGAGGAAATGTTACGTAATTTTCGAAAAACTTCCTGAAATGCGGGAGCAGATGAAAGTTATGGAAAAACGGATAAAAGAACTGGAGATGCGTAATAACTTGATCGTATAGGATTTCATTTTATTTAAGCGGGTTTGCGGGCGGGTGATAATGTAAGTTTGTTGGTGATGGTAAGATAGAG
>CAYHFB010000297.1:0-5437 GCA_964355695.1 uncultured candidatus Brocadiaceae bacterium | reverse complement strand
AGTTGCAAGGCAGAGTCCGCCCGAAGGGCGTTAAGTTCATGTATAGGAATTTCAAAGTAGGGACACGGTGCCCGTGTCCTTTTACGTGTGAATACCAATAAGTCGCCGAAGGCCTAATTTAAACTTTTGAAAGTGTTGCAAATACCAGGAGGACTTTGGTCTTTTGGGATGTTCCGTTTATGCCCATTGACAGTATACGCTATCCCACCATAATCAGTAGACTTACACTAAAAACTCCGCGCTGCCCCGCATTAAAACAGGTATCTTTTTGTATTACCGTATAAGCACTATTCTGAACGGATAATAATCGTTCCCGCTTGCCATAACAAAATTTTTGCCCGTTTTGCAGCAAAATCAATTGGTCTCTTGCAACCTCCACCGCAACCACCGCGTGTAAATATTTTAGACATTCCCCTTTGGTTTTAGGAAAATTTATTCAACTTCGTGGGAAATATATACTCATTCAATGGATGCAATAGTACCTGATTATTTAACTATCTATTACTTTCTTGTGTGTGTAAGCAGCCTGTTTTATTGACGTTATGTATAAACGCTGTATTGGATTTATTTTGATTGTTTGTTTGGTATTAAGATTGCTCCAGTCTACTAGCGTACTAAAAGTATTTTATCTGTGCAGAAAGGGAGGTCACCCATGATTTCAGGTTTATATGTCGGCGCAAGTAGTTTGGTGAGCCAGGGAGATTGCCAGGATGTTATTGCCAAAAACCTTGCTAATGTTAATACCGTCGGATACAAGAAGTCCGTTCCGGTTTTTCAGGCGTATCTTTTCGATATGCAAAATGGTAATGTGAAAAACAAGCAGGGCTCTGGAAATAAATTAAGTAAAGATGCAACAGATTTCTCATCAGGTTCTTTGGAATATACCGGTAATGATCTTGATATGGCAATAAAGGGAGATGGATTTTTTTCCGTTCAGACAGAGAACGGCGTCCGCTATACAAGAAAGGGGCAATTTACCCTTACCCATGATAGGAAGGTCGTCACCCAGGAGGGGTGGTCGCTTATGGGCAACGGAGGTGAGATTCATGTTCCTAAAGGCGCGCAGAGCATTACGGTAAAAGCGAACGGCGGTTTTTCGATAGACGGCAAGGAAATTGATAAGGTTAAAGTTGTGAATATACCCAACGTAACTGATCTGGAATCGGTTGGGGGCTGTCTTTATAAGTTGTCCGACAGATCTCCTGAGCCGGAAGTTTCAACTACGGCGGAAGTCGCCCATCAACAAGTTGAAAAGGCCAACGTAATTGCGGTCGATGAAATGGTTAATATGATTGCAAATATGAGAAGCTACCAGTCGAGTAGCAAGATTACAGAATCTATTAATAAATCGCTAGAAAAGATTATTGGTCTGGCGACATAAAATAACAACAAGGAGGCTATATTATGATACGCGCACTTTACACAGCAGCTTCAGGTATGAAGGCACAGCAGCTTTTTTTAGATAACGTTTCAAACAACCTGGCGAATATTAACACGACGGGCTTCAAAAGAAGCCAGGTCTGTTTTCAGGATTTGCTCTATGAAAAGAAATACATGGCCGGTTCGGAATCTACACAGGGATTTGAAATTCCTTCGGGAATTTCGTTGGGCGGTGGTGTAAGGCCGATAGCCACGACAAAGATATTTACGCAAGGGAACCAGCAGACCACCGGACGTTCCCTGGATATGGCCATAGAAGGGAATGGTTTCTTCCAAATCAACCGGCCGGACGGTATTATCGCGTATTCACGGGATGGTTCGTTTGAATTAAATAGCAAAGGTGAAATAGTAACGGCAGATGGCTTGCCGTTGTCTCCATCCATTACCATCCAGGACGCCGTGGAGATTTCAATCGGAACGGATGGAACGGTGTTTGTAAAGGGGTCGGATGGCAGTCTTCAAAATGTGGGGCAAATAATGCTGGCCAATTTTCCCAACCCGTCGGGGTTAGAGAACACCGGAAAGAATCTGTATATTGAAACTATTGCATCAGGCGCCCCAATAGTTACCTCGCCCGGTGAACAAGGCGCTGGCGGAATTTATCAAGGGGTGCTTGAAAATTCCAACGTTGAAACGGTTACCGAGCTTGTCAATCTCATCACGGCGCAACGAGCTTATGAAATCAATTCGCGGGCAATTAAGGCAAGCGATGAAATGTTATCTACCATTAACCAGCTTACTTAGTACGGCAAACCATTCTTCGTATTCCGCTAGAATGGGTTAACTCTGAAAAGGGACTTTTTTCGGCAACACTTAAACTTTATATTGGGATTTTCGCTTATGAAAGTACATGGGACATTCGCATTCTTTATCGTAGCGCTCTTCGCTGTTCATAATGTATATGGCGGAAAGATCACCATAGAATTACAGGATAGGGTGGTGTTGTCTGAAAAACAAATGGTACTGGGTGATATTGCTTACGTTTCTTGCGGTGATCCGGTCCTTTTGGAAAGGGTTAATAATATCCCCCTCGGAAATACGCCTTATGTGGGGAACGTTAGAAGGATAGAAACGGCCATCATCGGTGCGCGTCTTATGGATGAGGGCATTAATCTGAATGAAGTTATTTACGGAAGCGCAACGGCCTCTTTAGTGTCCGTGAGATCAACGACGGTACGAGGGGAAGATATAGTAAAGAAGGCAAAGGAATACCTTACAGAAAAGATGCCTTCCTATGGCAATGAGATCGTTATTGAATCTGACCGGGTACCGGCAGACAAGATACTGCCCGCTAACGAGGAAGACGTCAGGCTCGATGTCTCGCCGGTTGAAGGAAGCCATAATAGAGGGAATGTCCAGGTCTTTGTTCGCATACTCATTAAGGACAAACAATACCTGAAAATACCCGTGTTTTTCAACGTCCGTGTGTATGAGAACGTTGTTGCTTCCAGCAGAAAGATCAGCAGAGGGGAGATTCTGACGGAAGCCGATCTGGTGGTCGAGAGCATAGAAACGACAAAGTTGGCTGCTTCAACGTTTAATTCCGTTGACGAACTCGTCGGAAAGCGTATCACCCGTTTAATTCAACCATATACACCGATCACCCCGGAGCTGATAAATAATCCCCCCCTTATTAAAAGAGGCGAGTGTATCAAGTTGTTACTTCAGTCCGGCAATCTCATTATCGTTGCAAAAGGTGTGGCTAAGGAAGATGGCCATCTTGGGAAAATTATCAAGGTAAAGAATGTAGATTCGAAAAAGGAAATTCTAGGCAGGGTTGAGGACGCATCAACGGTTAAAGTGATTATGTAAGGCAGAAATAATAAATCCGGGATAAAACGTATGAAGATTCAAAATCGGCATATAAAAACACTTAACGTAAAGGGCTTACTTATGAAGAACACACTTTTATACTATTTTTTTGCGGGCATGGTAATTGTGGCCTTCAGTTCAGGCGCACATGCCGATTCGCTTTGGAAAAAGCGGATCACCACCAACTCCAATATGTTTACTGATAACAGGGCGAGGTGTGTTGGTGACATTGTAACGGTAATCATTAACGAATCAACGGCAATCACGGGGAATGAAGGCTCCAGCGCCGATAGTAAGAGCAGCCACAGCGTGCAGGTGGATTCGTCAGGGTTCCTTACGCAACCTCTGTCAAAAATAACAAAAAACGTAGGCGGTTACATGCCAAATATTACGGCTGATACCAGTCACGGTTTTAGTGGGAAAGGGGCTTATGAAAGTAACAGAAACATTAATTTGGAACTTACCGCGGTTGTTACGGAGATACTTGCCAACGGAAATTTGATTGTTGAAGGGAACCGGGACGTAAATATTAACAGTGAAAAATACAACATCAAGGTATCAGGAATTGTTAGGCCTATAGATATTAGTATTACCAATGTGGTGCTTTCGTCAGCGATTGCAAATGCCAACATTATATTGGAGGGTAAGGGATTTCTGACCAGGTCCGGCAAACGAGGGTGGTGGAATAGGGTAGTCGAAGTCGCGTGGCCATTTTAAGTGACAGATAAAGGAAGGATGATGAACATGATTAAACATAAAATATTTGAACTAGAGTTTTGGGTTAAATGTCTCCTGGCGATGGTGGTTACCTTAACCGGTCCTTTTACTACCTTGCTTTGCAGAACAACACACGCGGTTGTGCGCGTAAAAGACGCGGCTTACATTCAAGGCGTCCGTGAAAACCAGCTTTACGGGTATGGTTTGGTAGTCGGTCTCCAGGGGACGGGCGATAACAGCCAGATATTCAAGGTTACCAGGCAGATGGCGACGAATATTTTTGAAAAATTAGGTATGCTTGTAGCTCCAACCGATTTCTTTTCACGTAACGTCGCGGCTGTTATCGTGACGACCAACATCCCATCCTTTGCGCGGACGGGAGACAAGCTCGACGTTACGATCTCTTCCATCGGTGATTGCAAGAGCCTGGAAGGGGGTATTTTGCTTCAAACTGCATTACAGGGCGCTGATAACGAGGTGTATGCCGTGGCTCAGGGGCCAATGTCTATCGGTGGTTACAACGTGGAGGGACAGGCCCAGTCTACCCGTAAAAATATATCTACCACCGGGTATATTTCGAATGGCGCAATTGTGGAAAAGGAAATACCATCATCCATTATAACCGGCAAGTCTTTGAGTGTCGTGTTGCGTGACCCTGATTTTACAACGGCAACCCGGCTGGCAGAAGTCATCAACAACCTCTATCCGAATTCTACAAAAGCGATAGACTCTGCCGTCGTCAGTGTTACGCTGCCGAAGGATTTCCAATCGGAAGATATGGTGGTAAGGTTCATTGCTAACATTGAAGAGTTGTATATCAAACCCGATGCTGTTGCCAAGGTGATTATTAATGAACGGACGGGGACGATTGTTGCGGGGGAAAACGTTAGGTTGTCCACCGTTGCTGTTGCACACGGGAGTCTGACGATTACGATCACCGAAAAGCCTGAAGTATCCCAGCCAAACATGTTATCGGTAACCGGTGAAACAAAGGTGGTGCCGAGGTCGAATATAGAGGTCTCTGAAGGGGACAAGGGCTTGCACATCGTCAACGAAGGGGTAACGATTTCTGAAGTAGCACACGCCCTTAATGTGTTAGGGGTAACGCCGAGAGACCTGATTTCTATTTTCCAGGCCATGAAGCGGGCCGGTGCGCTTCATGCAGAACTGGTAATTATGTAACGACGGTTACGCTACGGCAAGAGGTGTCGGTGGCGTAGGCGTTGTGCTATAAGCATTAATGGCAACCGTAAGTTGCGATTAACACAAAAACGAATATCGAACAAGGAATAACGAATGTCGCATGATAAAAGGTATTTTCTGGATAACCGTCAATAAACGCAAACAAACTCGAAGCAAAGAAAAGTATTAGTACCTTACCGATTCAAAACTGCAATAAAAAAGAAGTTGTTATGTAACTACTCCGTCTCTAAAGCAAAGTTGCCAGGGATTTAATCAAAAACCATTT
>CAYHFB010000296.1:0-5446 GCA_964355695.1 uncultured candidatus Brocadiaceae bacterium | reverse complement strand
GTTTGCGTCCAATCACCCGTTCCAAAGGCAAGGCTAAAGCCTCGCCCTACGTATAATATATGCCTGGTAGGGCAAGCGTCCCCGCTTGTCATAATGACAATTCCTTTTTCACGAGCATTCCCGCTTGTTGCACATTCATTGCAATTTTATCATTTTTTTTATTCGTCAACCGGCGTACGGTTGACCGGTCGTGGATTTCGCGCAAGCGAGACGCGTGAGCTACCGAAATCCGAAACTCGAAACTAAAAACTATTATCCACCACAAACGGATTAAAGCGCAGGGGGTTGTGGCAGTGGGGGCATTCGGATACGAGGTGGGGGTTGTTGGAGGCGTCGGCGGGGAGTTTCAGGCAGGGGGACTCTGCTGGTGAAAGGCGGGCGTCCCTTGTTATCCCTGCAATCGTATCCAGTATTTTCGTTTCAGCCACAAGGCGTTTCCCGCACCACTCACAGATGGCGGTGATGTTATTATCCCATGTGCCTGGTTTTCCTTCCATTCCGTAAAGGTTGTATTTGGGTTAGGTTCACTTCACTCAACCGGATTGTGCTGCTTGTTTTTCGCGCTTGTGGTTGATTGCTTGGTTATGTTTTTTATCTTTACGGAACGATGCAAAGAAGGCAATGATTTCTTCATGGGTTTTACCCTACAACATCGCTGCTTGTTCATCACGAACCTTTCGGAAAAAATCTACCGTATGAAAATCATTCTTCCGTACCATAACTGATTACCTCTCTGGGGGGAGAATAAATGGAGAGCGTCTTGTACCCGTATTCCAGGTTGAAGGTGTTAAAGAGACATACTTATCCGGCATTCTTAACAAATGGATTTATGACGACTATTTGATTGTCTATATGCTGGCCATTTTGCAGGTCTTCCGTGTAAAGAATATTACATCCTGATGCTAAAGCCGATGCTAACATCAGGCTGTCCCAGTAGGAAAAGTGGAGCCTTTTTGAAAGGTCAACAGCTTTTAAAACGGAGGACTGATTTATTATGCACACCTTGTATAGGTCAAAGATATTGTCTATATATGAGTTTAAGCAATCCATACTCCACATTAAATTTCCGATGCATTACCCATATAAATTCATTGACTACCTGGGTACTTATGGCTACCGATTCAGTTGTAAGAAGCGACAACACCTTCTTTTTCTTCTCTAACTCTGTGTCTGAATACGCGTATATTAAAATGTTTGTGTCTACAAAGATATCCCCACTCTCAGCGGCCATAAATTTCCTCTCTGTTGAACTTCCACCTTGTAGTATCAATTTTTATGGAGTCAATCATAAGTTTTGCTGTTATTTCATTGTCTGTTTTAACTATCACCTCAACAACTTTATCCTTGAACTCATCTGGCAGTTGTATAGGTAAAATCCCATCAGTAACCTTTATTTTATTTTTTAAAATAACCATATCTCAAGCCTCCTTCCAGTTTTTATTTCACTTTTATTTTTACTCGTCTCACACCTTTCTCCATCTGAATATATTAGTTGTTATCTTACCTCACATCAAAAGGAAAAGCAAATGATCCCTGTTCAAAACAGTGTAACACGGATTTTGTTTTTATTAATTTAACCTAACCGAATTACCGGACAATCCAACGTCCAACGTAGGGCGAACCTTTAGGTTTGCCACACGCCCCGCAATATCGTTGGGTTTTGCATGAATACGCGCGGGTTTGCGTCCAATCACCCGTTCCAAAGGCAAGGCTAAAGCCTCGCCCTACGTATATGACTGGTAGGACAAGCGTCCCCGCTTGTCCATAATGACAATTCCTTTTTCACTAGCTTCCCCGTTTGTTGCATATTCATTACCATTTTACCCTGTTTTTTATTAGTCAACCGGGGATGGTTGATCTGTCGTGGATTTCGCGCAAGCGAGACGCGTGCGCTACCATAATCCAAAAGCCCCAATCCAAAAAAGCGAAACCCGAAACTCGAAACTCGAAACTCGAAACCCGAAACTCGAAACTCGAAACTCGAAACTAAAAACTATTATCCACCACAAACGGATTAAAGCGCAGGGGGTTGTGGCAGTGGGGGCATTCGGATACGAGGTGGGTGGGGGTGAATGCCTCGGCGGGGAGTTTCGGGTAGGGGGAGTTTCCAGAGGAGAGACGGGCATTGTGGTTAAGAACGAAAGTTATACTAAATGGGCAATATCCAAAAATGTTATTTTCAAACTGCCAAATATCCGAAATCGAATATCTCCCTGATCAATCTAAAATCCTTCTCATTCTTTGTAATCAAAATAGCCCCAATGTCCCTTACAGACACTGCAAGAAGGATATCGGCAAGAAGATTGCGGATTCTTAAGGGATCAATTCTTTTGTCTCTTCTTAATTTCAGCATTATATCCCCTGCGAGATACCATTGTCTTTCGGTTACACCGATTATCGTGAAATTCTTTTTTATCTGTCCAATGAGCTTTTGTTCTTTTTTATCGAAAGCGCCGGAAAGCAATTCCATCAAAACTACCGTGCTAGAGGTGACGTGATAATACTTATTCAGGTTTAAGAATATTTCCTGAACAGTACCCTTTCTGAAATGCTCAATGAGAAAAGAGGTATCAAGAACGGCCTTTTGTCTCAATGAAGTCCCTCGAAATTGAACTTACCACCCGTCTTTTCAATGAACTTTCTCATCTTTCCCTGGTATATAACCTCAGAGAGTGCAGTTTCCAACGTCTCCGTTTCCGTCTTTGCTTTTAGTATCTTTTGCGCATCCTTAATCAGGTTTTCATCCAGCCTGAAATGTTTAGCAACCTTTTTTATTACATTTTGCATAGTAAACCTCGTAATTTGAAAAACACCTATTTCTGGCACAAAAATATCATGTATGCAATTTATAATACTATGGCTACCATGTCAATAGATAAATGAATGCAACGAACGGTTGGGTTGGGTTTCGCTTCACTCAACCTTACGTAGCTGCACAGTAAGTATGCGCTTGGCGTTTTTTGGGAGTGCAGTAACCGTGTTACTGCATACATTGACACGGTCAATGCACTCCATATTTTCGCTAATCTGCAAAATGGGGAATGCTTCCGTTTGGTTTTGCGCCTCAATCGGACTTACCGGACAATTCAACGTCCCTCGTAGGGCGAACCTTTAGGTTTGCCACACGCCCTGCAATATCGTTGGGTTTTGCATGAATACGCGCGGGTATGCGCCCAATCACCCGTTCCAAAGGCAAGGCTAAAGCCTTGCCCTACGTATGGTATGACAAGCGTCCCCGCTTGTCATAATGACAATTCCCTAACCCGGACGGTTGACACACTGTGGATTTCGCGCAAGCGAGACGCGTGCGCTACCGCAATCCAAAAATCCGAAACCCGAAACTCGAAACCCGAAACTAAAAACTATTATCCACCACAAACGGATTAAAGCGCAGGGGCTTGTGGCAGTGGGGGCATTCGGATACGAGGCGGGGGTTGTTGAAGGCCTCGGCGGGGAGTTTCAGGCAGGGGGACTCTGCCGGTGAAAGGCGGGCGTCCCTTGTGATCCCTGCAATGGTATCAAGTATTTTCTTTTCCAGGGCAAAACGTTTTCCGCACCATTAGCATAGCGTAATTATAAACCAGTTTATTTATGCCGTTTCCCTCAATCTCTCTCTTCTAAAACGGAGAAATTCTCTCAGTCCTTCATGGGGAATTTCATGTATATCGCTTTCGGTAACCATATCTTCTTCCCCTTCATGGAAGTGTTTTGGAAACGTTGTTGTGTACTGCCACTTCTTATGAGGGGCATTATCGTGGCGGTATATCAGTCCATCAATGTGTTTTCGCTCCCAGTGGTAGCTATATCGTTCCTTAATTTTCAAGGAATACCATACATCAACAAAACTATCGTCTTTAAGAAAGATTCTCATCTGATTACTATCGGTAATAAGCACATCTTCAACGATATCTCCGAATTCAATCCCTGCTATATCTTTCAGTTGTATCATATCAACAATCATGAAAGGAACCTCAACGCCTTTTCAAATTCGTCCTTTTTAAACTCAAGGTGGTCGAGCTTTTGAAGTTCCTGCCAGGTATCTTTTTCATCAAGTTCACCTTTTCTGTATAAATCCTCAAATTCCTCAGTTGAGGAGACGCCATATCGTGTTCTTATCTTATAGATTTCTGTCCTTATTTCTCTCAACTTTCTTTCCAGAAAATACTTTAGCCCTTCCCTTAGCATCTCATCTTTTGAAAGGTTCAGTTTTTCCGCTAAAGACTCCAATTCCTTCTCTTCTAACTGCATCTTATACCTCCTTGTTTATCGTCTATTGTAAATTACATGGGCAAGGTGGAATAAACAAACCCATCATTCCTCGCTGAAATAAACAATAACACTACGCATTATTTTTGCAAAAATCGTTATGCTTCACGGTTATTCAGCAAAATACCGTCTTACGTTATCACGAGAATTATTCTAATGCAATAAAATAAATCCCCATTCCGCAATCCAAAATCCGCAATTAACTCTTGTGTCTAACATCTGTCTTCTGATCCCCGATTCCCGTCCACCGACACCGACCGCCGATCCCTGTCAACGGTATTTGGGCATGTATCATATCGCGGTAAGAAAAATAGATACCTGGTAGGACAACCGTCCCCGCTTGTCATAATGACAATTCCATAACCAGGATGGTTGACACACGGTGGATTTCGCGCAAGCGAGACGCTTATTGGTAAGCGATTAACCGAACTGCCGGACAATCCAACGTCCAACGTAGGGCGAACCTTTAGGTTTGCCACACGCCCTGCAATATCGTTGGGTTTTGCATGAATACGCGCGTGTATACACCCAATCACCCATTCCAAAGGCAAGGCTAAAGCCTCGCCCTACGTATGGTAGATGCCCGGTAGGACAAGCGTCCCCGCTTGTCATAATGACAATTCCATAACCAGGATGGTTGACCTACGGTGGATTTCGCGCAAGCGAGACGCGTGCGCTACCATAATCCCCAATCCCCAATCCAAAATCCAAAATCAACACCTATCCACCACAAACGGATTAAATCGCAGGGGGTTGTGGCAGTGGGGGCATTCGGATACGAGGTGGGGGTTGTTGAATGCCTCGGCGGGGAGTTTCAGGCAGGGGGACTCCGCCGGTGAAAGGCGGGCATTCCTTGTTATCCCTGCAATGGTATCAAGTATTTTCGTTTCAGCCACAAGGCGTTTCCCGCACCACTCACAGACAGCGGTGATGTTATCATCCCATGTGCCTGGTTCTCCTTCCATTCCGTAAAGCCAGAGACGTACCGGGGTAATAATAGGCTTCTCTATCTTTAACCGCGATATCTCAAGGAATTGAACCTTACCATACGAAAGGCCAACGATAATCTTTGGGTATTTTATGGCAATTGAGAGAATGGGTGCAGATAACGCCATAATTACTAAGCACTGCCCGGACTCCACGTCCCACACCCGCAGCGTATTGTCCCTACTCCCCGAAA
>CAYHFB010000295.1:0-5458 GCA_964355695.1 uncultured candidatus Brocadiaceae bacterium | reverse complement strand
TGCCAGATAACCCTTGGTATGGCAGGACTTTAGTCTTTTTGAATGTTCAGTTTATACCCGTTGGCAGTATAACAAGCGGTGCAAAGTAATTATGGATTTCTTAACTTAACATGTATGCCATAGGGGCGGCCTGTTTGTAGAAGAATCTAAACACCGCAAAAGCTCCGTAGGAGCGACCTGTTGTTGTTGATAGGAATCAAGTCCTCGCTTGACAATAAAAAAACAGAAACGGCGGATAGCGGCACCCTTCTCGAGTGGGGAGGGAAAGTCTTAAACACATCTACCGTAAATGATGTTATTCATTAAATCCACTGGGAAGGCTAAGGTTTCGTATGGCTGAAACGGTTAACGTGCTGATTGTTGACGACTCTGATATGACAAGAGAAATTCTACGTCGTCTACTGGAGTCAGACCCGGCTATTCGTGTGTGTGGCGTAGCGGAAAACGGCAAACAGGCGATTGATTTGGTGCAAAAATTAAAGCCGAGCATGGTGATCATGGACATAAACATGCCTGTCATGGATGGTTTTCAGGCAACGGAGCAGATTATGGCCTACTGCCCAACACCTATACTCATCCTTTCTTCCACCGTAAACAAGGGGGGCGTGTATACAACCTTTAATGCGTTAGCCATAGGGGCCGTCGATGTAATGGAAAAGCCGACGATGACGCCCAATGCCTCCTGGTCTGAAATAGGCAGTTCACTTATAAGAAAAGTAAAGTTGGTTTCACAGGCAAGGGTGCTTACCCATTTGAAAGGCAAGCAGAGAAAAATAGCCCCGGTGCCGAATAGTAGTGCCGTCCGTAATTTGAACAATTGTGAGCTTGTTTGCATAGGGGCGTCCACGGGTGGGCCATCCATTCTGATGCGAATTCTGAAGGCGATACCGCCGGACTATAACGCAGCGGTTATGGTGGTTCAGCACATGGCGGCCGGTTTTACGGAAAACTTTGTAGCGTGGTTGGGAAGCGCTTGCAAGATAAAAATCAAGCTGGCTGAGGATGGAGAGAAGGTCGAAAAGGGAAAGGTGCTGGTCGCTCCGGATGGATATCATACGATAGTTAGCAAAAGAAAAACAATCCGGTTGATTACCGGTGATGCGGTTAACAACGTAAAACCTGCGATAGACGTCTTGTTCAATACCATCGCAGAAGAGTATGGAGGCCGTGCCTTGGGTATATTATTGACGGGCATGGGGGCAGACGGCGCAGATGGTTTAAAGAGGATTAGGGATTCCGGCAGCGCTACTATTGCGCAATCAGAGGAATCATGCACGGTATTCGGTATGCCAAAAGTAGCCATAGAGAGAGGGGCAGCGGCAGAGGTTTTATCGGTTGAGGATATTATCCATGCCTTGCTCAACGTTCACGCGGTAAAATAACAAGGGAGAAACACTTTTTACAATATAGCTCGCTTTGCTCACGAGGGTATTTTTTTGATTAACATCATAGCCAGGGGTATTTATGAATAAGTCTATTTTGATCGTTGATGACAGCCCGTTAATTGTGGAGGTTGTCAGCAAGTTTCTCGCAGGCCAGGGATATAGAACATTTACCGCAAGCAATGGGATTGAGGCTGTTGAAAAAACATTCCGGGAACTGCCGGACTTGATCTTGTTGGATGTGATGATGCCCAGGATGAACGGTTATCAGGCGTGCCGTCTTTTAAAAGCAGACCCGGAAACCTGCAACATCCCCATCATAATGCTAACGGTTAAGGACCAGGCAAGTGATAAGTATTGGGGCATTCAAACCGGCGCTGACGCCTATTTATCTAAAGATTCAGTGCAAACCACGCTTTTAAAAACGATGGATGAACTCCTCGTGAAAAAAGAACGGGTGGTTGCGCCCCATTCCCTTATCCGCGAGAGTAGTTCGCTTAACGCAATCGACGTTGTTTCAAAAGTGAATGACCTGCTCGATAAAAAGCTGTTTGAAGCAACGGTGCTGTATGAAATGTGTACACTCGTTGAGAAAGGCATTGATGATTTTCCGGGCATTGTTGCGGTCGTGATTGGAATGCTTGCAAAAATATTGGAGTTTGACATGGCGGCAATAATCGTCAAGGAAGAACATAGCGTTGAATGTATTCTTAAACCAAATCACCCGGTGAGCAAGCAATATCTCAGTAAAGTCAGTGATTACGCCAAAAAATATTTAACCGAGTACGGCATTGATTTGTCTTCAGATGAATTAATAACCGTTCTCGATGAGGAAATGATTAAGGACGCCGTGGACGTAAATGAACCGCAGATATCCTATTTTGTAGTGCCGATTAAATACTCGGATAATTTAGGCGGGGTAATAATACTGGCACACGGCGACGCCAATAAAATTCACAGTAAAGAAGAAGGGTTTTTTAGGACGGTGATCAAAGAGGGGTATGTCCTCATACAAAATGCATGGCTCTACCGGAAGATAAGAAATCTTGCTATTACCGACAGCCTTACGGGCATCTATAATCGCGGTTTTTTCTATACCAGTTTATGTAAAGAATTTGCCAGGAGCACAAGGTTTAACCTTCCGCTGACCTTCCTGTTGCTGGACATTGATTTCTTTAAAAAAGTAAACGACACCTATGGACACCTTCAAGGAGATGACGTGCTGCGGAAAGTGGCAAAGATTTTAAAGAAAAACATCCGGACTTATGACGTATTGGGACGATATGGCGGTGAAGAATTTTCGATCCTCATGCCGGAGGCAAAGATAGGCGATGGTTGTAACCTGGCTGAGCGAATCAGACATGAAATTGCAACGCTCAACTTCGGGACTGAAAGCAAGGCATTAAAATGCTCCATTAGCATAGGTGTTTCAAGCTGCCCGGACGACGAGATCAAAACAATGGAGGATCTGGTACGCAAGGCAGATAATGCACTTTATAAGGCAAAAGCAGAGGGCAGAAACAGGGTTTGTACCCTGTAAGGAGCTTTCCTGGATTTTCGGGAAAACCGTGTTTTGTCCTTTAGGGACAGATGGCACTAACTCACCAATTTATCGATGCGGTTGTATGCCTTGATTTTAGTCCCGTAATGACGGCTGATTACATTAACGAGAATCTCTGGCACATCAGACCTGTTTAACCGTGTATTACCCAATGAATATGGCAGAAAAAAAGACATTATCAAAAACCGATTTTAATCTCTTTCGCGAATATATTGAATCCCGTACCGGTATTCACATGGATGAAGGCAAACAAAATTATTTTGCCATGAACCTGGATACTCGTATGCAAACCCTGGGTCTGAAGGATTATAGCGCTTATTATACCTTTCTGACAACAAGTGTTCAGAGAACAAAAGAATTCGCTACGTTGC
This sequence comes from uncultured candidatus Brocadiaceae bacterium, assembly GCA_964355695.1. Classification (GTDB taxonomy): domain Bacteria; phylum Planctomycetota; class Brocadiia; order Brocadiales; family Brocadiaceae; genus JACVXV01. Next base: position 2,144 of record CAYHFB010000295.1, on the reverse strand, counting down.
TCGATCTCGTATTAATCAAAGAAACGTTTTTCTTTCGTGACGAACGCCAAATAAACACGTTGATACACAACGTCCTGCCCGCGCTGAAAGAGAAAAAAAAGGGAAAAGAAATCAAAATCTGGAGCGCAGGATGCGCCACCGGTGAAGAGCCGTATACCCTGGCAATGGCCATTAAGGAATACGCCCCCGCAGGCGCTGTCAACTTTTCCATTTATGCAACGGACATCAGCGCGGACGCCTTATCGTACGCAAAAAACGGCGTCTATGGCAAGAACAGCATGCGGGCTATTGATAAGACGGTAATGAACAAATATTTTGCCCAGAAAGACGGGCGATACCATCTGGCGGAAGAGATAAAGCAACGTGTTCACTTTGACATAGTAAACCTTGTTGAGCCTTATCTGCCGGCAGGTGAAAATACGTTCGACATCATTTTTTGCAGAAACGTGATTATCTATTTCGAGTTGGAAACGATCAAAAAGGTAATTCACCGGTTTTACGATACACTTGCTCCGGGAGGTTATTTCTTTGTGGGACACTCTGAATCCCTCTGGCAGGTATCAAATGAATTTACCCTGGAGGAGATATCCGGGGTATTCCTCTATCGAAAAAACACAAAACCATCCCCGTCTGAGTTGACGGCAAACGAAAAACCCGCTTCCAATACCCGACAGTTATCGGCATTGCCAGTCAGTTCTTCTCAACAATATCGGCAACGGCAACTTTCGAATAACGCGGTTTCCGGGATAAAAGAAAACAGTATCACCAACCGAAAAATGCCCTCCTTCACGAAATCACCACAGCGTGCCGGCACGGGTGCATTACCAACGCACACCGTAGATGGTCATGCCTCCACCAGAGAGAAACTGCATGTCTTATTGGAAAAAGAGTTGTCATTCACGGGTGATGATGATGAAATACTCGAAGACATTCAAACCATCATAGAGAAAGACCCGAAGAACACAGACGCACACCTTTTTCTCGGAAAAATATATGCAAACATGGGACTGTATGACAAGGCATTGAGAAAGGCTGCTGACGTCCTGGATATCGACGACCTCAATGCCGATGCTTACGAACTGACAGGGAGTGTTTACTATAAAAACAGCGAAAATGAAAAGGCTGTGGTCTCTTTTAAGCGTGCGATATACCTGAACGAAAAGACGCTATTATCTCACTACTATCTTGGAAATCTGTATAAGGACGCCAACCTTTTCCGGCAGGCGGTAAAAGAATACAAAAACGTGATACGCGCGATTGAAACGGATTCCCGGGGTGACGAATGGCTGGCTGGTGAGGTTTTTACGGTAAAACAACTAAACGAGATATGCGCCAGGAACGTTGAGCTACTTCGCGCGCATGTTTAGGCGCACATTAGTGTAGAAGAAAAAGTATTATTTAAAAAAGGTCAGATTATGAAACAAGCGCCGTTAACCAATTTACAAAAGGAAATATTGAAAATCTATTCAACTGATATAGATGAGCAGGATTTGAAAGGCATTAAGACAATTCTCGCTAAATATTTTGCAAATAAATCAATAAAAGAAGCCGACAAAATATGGACTGAAAATGAGCTATCAGATCAAGATATGGACCGATGGTTAGATGGTAAATAGATTGAGAATTGTTATAGACACGAACGTCCTACTTGTTGCTATATCATCAAAATCAAAGTATCACTGGATTTTTGAAAAGCTCTTGCATTCCGAATTTGATCTATTTATAACAAATGACGTATTAACGGAATACGAGGAAGTAATTTCTTCAAAATACAATACAAATGTTGCTAAAAATGTAATAAGGACCCTTCTTTTGCTCCCTAATGTATATCAGACCACAATTTATTATCATTGGAATTTAATACAAAGTGATGTTACTGATAATAAGTTCATTGATTGTGCCGTTAGCTCAAACTCACACTTATTGGTAACAAACGACAAACATTTTGATGTGGTAAAGAACCTCGGTTTCCCATTCATAACGGTTGTTAGTATTAAAGAATTTGAAAACTTACTTCGTTCTTAAATAGAGTAAATGATAACCGTACTATGTTAGTTTAGGTCGTTTGGCAGGCTGGGGTGAAGCGTAAAACCCAACATTAAATTGTTGGTCGCGTAGAATTATGGAGACCTTTAGCCAAATTG
>CAYHFB010000294.1:0-5478 GCA_964355695.1 uncultured candidatus Brocadiaceae bacterium | reverse complement strand
CCTTTCGTAACCGTGGGCAAAAAGGGAGAAGATTAGGTTGCGGCGTAGACGCGCCAGGACTCATGAGCGTCTTGCACCTTCAAAGGGATGGAACGGCTGACCTGCCAAAAAAATGAGGCGATCCTTGCGGATCGCCTCATTGGTGTTAAACAACTTATAGAAAAACGTGTGGCCTTGCGGTTACTTTCCTTTTGATTTCACCACGATGTAACGGGAGAATTCCCCTCTTTTGATCAGCAGGAGGATGTCTTTCTCCTTGTCGCCTTCCCGTAACACCTTCTTGAATTCCGCTACGTTACCCACCTTTTTCTTGTTTACTTCCTTGATGATGTCGCCTTCCCTTATCTCGGCGTTGGCGGCCTGGCTGCCTGGCTGAACTTCAGAAACGATAACCCCGCCCGCTTCCTCAATGCCCAGGCTCTTTGCAAGTTCTTTTGTCAGGTCTTGCACGGTCATTCCCAGTTCTTTTTCCGACGTGGTTGCGCCCTGGCCCGGGGTAAGCAGATTTGCCGGTTGTTCACCGATCTTCACCGTTAATTCCTTTTCCTTGCCTTCTCTTAATACCTTAACGGGTGTATTCTTTCCGACCTCCGTCTGTGCCACCATGTTGCGGAGGTGATTGACGTCGCTAACGGGCTTTCCGTCAAACCCGATCACAATGTCTCCTGTCGCAAAACCAGCATCCTGTGCGGGGGAGTTTGGCTGTATGTCGCTCACCAAAACACCTTCCGTTACGTTGACATTGAACGATTTTGCCAGGGTGGGGTCTATGTCCTGGATAACGACGCCCAGCCAGCCGCGGGTTACCTTGCCTTTTTCCACAAGGTCCCTCATGACAACCTTTACCATGTTAATGGGGATGGCAAACCCAATTCCCTGATAACCGCCGCTACGTGTGTATATCGCCGTATTGATGCCGATTATTTCACCTCGTATATTGACCAGCGGGCCGCCGCTGTTGCCGGGATTGATGGCCGCGTCCGTTTGGATCATGTCCTCGTATTGCGCAACGCCCACGTTTGCCCTACCCGTGGCGCTGATGACGCCTACGGAAACCGTCTGTGACAAGCCAAAAGGGTTCCCGATGGCAATCGCCCACTGCCCAACCCGAATAGTGTCCGAGTCGCCCATTTTCGCTGACGGCAGATTGCTTCCTTCGATCTTAACCACGGCAATGTCCGTCTGAGGGTCGGTGCCTACGATCTTTCCCTCAAATTCTCTCTTGTCGCCCAACGTGATCTTGAGTTCATCGGCGTCTTCTACCACGTGGTTGTTGGTTATGATATAACCTTTTTCGCCGTCAATGATGATCCCTGAGCCAAGTCCCTGTACCTTATATTCGCCTTCCGGAAATCGGGGTTTGAGAAATTTATCAAAAAACTCGTCGCCGAAAAAGTCTTTGAATTCCTCAAACTGATCGCCTTCCCTGTCAGTTCCAGGCCTCTGTTGTTGCGGCGGAACTTGCTGGTGGTGACGGTCGTTTGGCATGCGCTCGTTTGGCATGCGTTTTGGCTTCTGTTGATTATGCTGAGGCTGAGACTGATTGTGCTTGAAGACCTTAACCGAAGTTATGGAAACAACGGCTGGCTTCACCTGTTCGACCACCTGCTGAAACGCCTTTTCGAAATTCTGTGCGGCGGCCAATGCATCGGTATCGGCTGTCGGCTTGTTTGTGGCGCAAACCCCGATTTCCTGAAACGCACAAACGGCTATGCCGGCACTAAGGCTTATAACACACAGAGAACGAACAAAAACCCTTCTTAACTTATCATTCACGACGGTACTCCTTAAAAGGTAAATTGAGGCAGTTAACAATCGCCGGCATTCTATGCCAGAGGCAATTTCTTGTTAATACAAGCAAAGAGGTTGGAAGATACACCTACGAATACTTGCATTATATATCCTTCATTGATAGAATAGGAAAAGAATTTATCATTTTTTTACAATTTCCCCATTGAAGAGCGAGAGTCTCTTCGCTCTCTATAAACCACATCATACTGCAAATAAACAGCTAACAACGCGTATTTGTTCCCATATACCTTTTGATGAGGAAATTTATGAACCACGTAAAAAGTATCAGTTTTTTGTTTCTGGCGGCGCTCACTGGCGCTTTTCTTTGTTTGCAGCACGGTGTTTTTGCATCAGACGCATTATTCACAACGCAGGAAATTCAGGCGCAAATCCTGCGCGCCATTGAAGACGCTACGGAATCTATCGATGTGGCAGTCCCCGAAATCACCTCCAAAGAAATCCTCCAATCCCTTGCAAAGGCCAGACAGCGCGGCGTTCACGTTCGGCTCGTACTCGGCACGGACCGTCCGCTTCTGAAAGGGCCGTTGGCCGGACTTTCTAAAAGGGAGGGATTGGAATCACGAGTACTACCTCGAAAAGAACTCAACCACAGCAACTTCGCCATTTTCGATTGCAAGACGATGGTGGCAGGTTCATACCGCTGGAACAAGGCGCCGCGTAAGGCCACCCGCGATTATGCCCTGTTTATAACGGATACCCGGGTGCTGGTAAAGCACCAAAGGGAGTTTGACGCCCTTTTTCACGGGGAAGAAGTTCGGACTGTTCCTGAAGTCGCCGTTACCGCCGAGCCGAAGCCTGAAATGCCTGTATATACGCCTCCTGCCGTCGCCCCAACCATTGCTGCGCCGGGGCAAAAGATACTCACTTCGAATTACGGAGTGGTTATTACTGAGGGCAACGACGGTTACATACCCATGAATTTTGAAGAATTTAATAAGATATTCGGGGTCTCAAGCGAGTTGTCCGATGAGCAAAAAGAATCCCTGTGGAGCTCCTGTGCCGGGAAAAGGGTCAAGTGGAACGGAAAGGTGTCCTACATCGGATGGTCGTTGTTGAACAGTTGGATGCTGAGCGTGACGCACGGAGATACCGGCGTAGAGGTAAAGCTTAATTCTGCCAACAAACCCCGTTTTTCTGCCGCCAAATACGGAAATACGGTTACCTACACCGGGAAGCTCGACTCACGTGTGACAAGGATTTTCCCTTATAAGCTGGAAGATGGCGACGTGCTTGATGTAAAGAATACGCTCCCAACGCCGCTGACCCAAGAGGAGATACACCAAAACCCCGACACGGTGCCTGTTTCCCAGGGTCCCAGAAGGATATTTCTCGTGGATACTTTTGAAGACATAGACAAGATATTTGGCGCCAAAAGCACCCTGACTGACGCACAAAAGGATGCGGCATGGGAAAAATACAAGGGCAAATACGTTAATTGGTCGGGACAAATTGCGAATAAAAATATAAACATAGCCGTTGGTCTGCGGATAGGGATAACGAACAAGGACCGTGGCGACGTTGAGTTAATAGCCGTCGCTTCGAAAAAGGATCACTTCTCGAAATTCGAGGAGGGAGAAACCGTGCTGTACAGCGGCAGGTTGCAGACCAGACAGAAAGAGAATTCCCCATACATTTTAGACGACGGTGATATTATAACCTTGAAATAACCGAACCACAATTTTACCGGAACGAATGGAGGCTTCTATGTCAAAGAAATGGCTCGTCGCTGCGGGCATTGCCCTCATTGCCTTTGTGGCGTGGGGCGAGGGTTTACCGGCAGCGGAACAATACGAATCATCCATCGCGAAGGGAAACACACTCCTCCGCAAGCAGATGTACCAGGAGGCGCTCGACGCCTACGAGGGCGCTATCCAACTGAAGCCGGACGCCTTCGAGGCGTGGTACAACAAGGCCGTAATCCTTGATTATCTGGGCAAGCACGCCGACGCCATTGCGTCATTTGAAAAAGCGATACCGTGCAAGCCAGATCACTACGAGGCATGGTATATGAAAGGTAGGGCTTTAGACCATGCCGGCAGGTACGACGAGGCCGTAAAGGCATTCGATAAGGCGCTGGAGATAAAACCCGATTATGTAAAGGCGCTGCATAATAAAGGGAACGTCCTTGACCATACCGGAAACGTCGAAGCGGCAGTAGAGACGTACGACCGTATTTTGGCCTTACAGCCCGACGCCTTCGAAGTCTGGAACAACAAAGGCCTCACCCTTGCCAAGCTCCCCGAAAGAAGGGAAGAGGCCCTGGCCGCATACAACAAGGCGATTGCCATTAACCCTGCCTATTATGAGGCATGGGTCAATAAGGGTAACTGCTTTGTGCGGTTGCGCAAATATAAAGAAGCGCTGGATGCGTGCGACAGGGCTATTGAGATCAAACCCGCAGAACACGCCGCCTGGGCGGATAAGGGATTCATCCTTGCCGACCTCGGAAAGCACGCGGACGCCGTTACCGCCTTCCAAAAGGCCATAGAGCTAAAGCCGGATTCCTACGGCGCGTGGAACGGGAAGGGACTCGCCCTCGACGCATTAGGCTGCTACGATGAGGCGCTTGCCGCGTATGAAAAAACCATTGAACTACAGCCCGACTCGTATGGCGCATGGGCGAACAAGGGACTCGCCCTGTCCCGCCTGGGTAAGCACGCGGACGCCGTTACGGCGTACGTAAAAGCCCTGGGAATGCAGCCGGATTCTTACGAGACCATGACAAACAAGGGCGGAGAGCTGTTCCTTCTGGGCAGGTACGACGAGGCGCTCAAGGCCTTTGACGACGCCATCAAAATGCGTCCCGATTACCCCCAGGTATGGAAAAACAAGGGGTGGACCCTTTTGCGGCTGGGAAAATTCGAGGAGGCCGTAAAATCGTTTGACAAGGTAGCACAGATAATCCCGGACGAGACGGCGTCGAACGTCCCGCGCCTGGCAAAGATCAAGTACGAGGCGCTTAGCAACAAGGGACTCGCTCTCGTGCAAATGCAAAACTACGAGGAGGCCGTTAAGACCTTCGACAAGGCGATTAGTATAAATGCGGACGTCTTCAGCCTGTGGGTCAACAAGGGGCTGGCTCTCGTGCAACTTAAAAAACACCAGGACGCCCTCGACTCCTTCAGTAAGGCAACAACACTCACCGGCGACGTCCATGAGGCCTGGAACCACAAAGGCTACACCTACGAAGAAATGGGCAGGCAACAAGAGGCGCTGGAGGCATACAACAAGGCCGTTTCCCTAAAACCCGACTACCTTGAGGCCTTAAACAATAAAGGCCTCCTGCTCGACGCCATGGGCAACCATAAGGACGCCATAGACACCTACGATAAGGCGATCAAGGTAAAGCCCGACTTCGACGCCGCCTGGTTTAACAAGGCCTGCGCCTACGCCCTGCTCTCAAACAAGGACGACGCCCTAAACTCCCTGCAAAAAGCCATCAAACTAAACCCCGGCTACAAAAAGACCGCCAAAGAGTCCCCGGAATTTGTGCTGTTTAAAGGGGACGCGGGGTTTGAGGGGATGGTGAAGTAGGCGGATGGCGACGGTATCTTAACGCAATGTACAGGAGATTCAAGGTTAGGCCTGAAAGGCCGATAGGATATAGCGGTGGGTGAAGCCCCATAAGCGCTAAGTTAAAATTACGGATTAATTTAACCGTGTGAT
>CAYHFB010000293.1:0-5482 GCA_964355695.1 uncultured candidatus Brocadiaceae bacterium | reverse complement strand
ATGTTGTTTTGTAGCTCAAACCTTCAGGTTTGATGTTTGTTGCGCTTGATACCGGTGCGGAATGTACCGTGTTTGCAAAAAACTGGGAACGCGAATGGGTTTCTTTATTAGCGTTCATTAGCGGTTTAATCTTTTAGTTCTTCCTGACGAGCCTTTTTTCTCCGCGCCCACTGCGTCCTCTGCGGTGAATTTGTTTTTCCCTGTGATTGGATTGTAAAAACGTCCTTTGCAGTTAACTGTTTTACATAAACGACTTGAACGTCTTTGGAGTAAACATCTTGGATGAAATGGTTGAATTGTTTATTAACTACCTCCTCAGCGAGTGTGGTTTGTCCAAAAACACCATCCTCAGTTACAGCCACGACCTGCGGGTATTTACCGCCTTCCTGCTTTCTAAAAAAATAGAAGATTTTACCGGCGTTCGCCCCGATACGATCACCGGTTTTATCATCTCTGAAAAGCAGCGCGGCCTTGCCGGCGCTTCCATCTCCCGCGCCCTCGTATCAATTCGGATGCTTTACAAATTCTTGCATGCGGAAGGAAAATTGCAGAGAAATCCCCTCGTGGCAATAGACTCCCCGAAAATCTGGAAAAAACTACCCGAATCAATACCGTCTCACAAAATCGACGACCTGCTTTCCGTCCCCAACGTAAAGACCAAGCTGGGCATAAGGAACAAGGCCATACTTGAGCTTTTGTATGCCACGGGCGCAAGGGTGTCTGAGGTGTCGGCCATCCAGTTGGATTGGATTAACCTTGAATATGGGTACGTAAAATGCCGTGGCAAAGGGTCGAAGGAACGCATCGTGCCGATTGGGGGAAAGGCGGTGGAGTCCATAAGAAATTACCTGCAAACGTCCAGGACGGAAATAAAAAACAGCCAGGACAGTCCTTATTTGTTCCTCTCAAAAACAGGAAAACCCCTTTTGCGGGAGAATATCTGGGTTATTGTCAAAAAATGCGCACTCAAGGCGGGCATTCATCAGCCCGTTTCTCCGCACAAATTCAGGCACTCGTTTGCTACCCATCTGTTGGAAAACGGCGCAGACCTGCGCTCCGTCCAGGAGATGCTGGGACACGTCAACGTCTCCACAACCCAAATCTACACCCACGTAAGCAAAACCCACCTCAAGGCTATCCACCGGCAATTCCACCCACGGGGTTGAATATGGCTCAGCAAATAAGGTTTTTGATGCAGAAACCGTAAAATACGCGGCTAGGGAATTTTGCTTTACTTTTACCGGTTATGGGCTAGAATTAAGCCTCTTTAACAGCCAATAACCCTAAAAACCTTCTCCTTTTCACATCACTATGGATATCAATAAAGCAAAAAACCGACTCCTGGACATGCTCCTGGAAAAATCATTCCAATATAACAAAGACCCTGTTTTTAAGCTCGTTTCCGGGAAGATGAGCAACTATTACGTCAATTGCAAAATGACAACCCTCAATGCAGAGGCAATGTTGCTTATTGGACGGATATTTTATGAAAAGGTCAAACCCCTGGGAATAACCGCCATTGGTGGATTGACGCAGGGGGCAGACCCGATTGCCGTAGCCACCGCCATGACAAGCGGCGCGGAAGGCACGGGAATAAACGCCTTTGTGGTACGCAAAGTGGCAAAGGAACACGGGCTTAAGAAACTCATCGAAGGCGACGTCCATCCGGGAGACCGGGTCGTTATCGTTGACGACGTGATAACAACCGGACAATCCACGATAGACGCGATAGAACGGGCGAGAAACGAGGGTTTACTGGTTGTAAAGGCCGTAGTTCTGGTTGACAGGCAGGAGGGCGGCAGGGAAAATATTGAAAAGATAGGCGTGCAAGTCGAATCCGTCTTTACAATTAGCAATCTTATGGAAAAGTACAACGCCGGACTTAAAAGCAAACCTCACGCCTGACGAGGTAGCGCTGTTTATTGACCGTGTTCATTCGGGGCGTTCCCTTTGAATAGAGTGCATTCCGTAAACACGATACATCCCGTAACGCCGGCATTGCGTTGCGCGGCAGGAAAGCGCGCAGAATGCCTGCACCGATATCGGGCGCAATAACCATCAAACCTGAAGGTTTGAGCTACAGGTCCCACCCACCGCCTAGTGCTTTGTAGAGGAATACGAGGTTTTGTGATACGGTGCGTTCGCTGAGGGCAAGCTCGTCCTCGGTCTGGAGCAGTGAACGCCTTGCGTCCAAAACATTGAGAAACCCCGTCATGCCCTTTGTGTACAGTTCGTCGGCCAATTCAACCGAGCGTTGGCTGGCTACAACGGCGTCGTATAGGTTGCGACGGCGCACCTGCTCGGTTTCGCAGGCGACGAGGGCATTTTCAACGTCTTCGAGGGCTAGCAGTACCGTCTTTTCGTAGGTGAGAAGCGCCTGCGTCTGCCGTTCACCTTGCGCGCGGATGTTGGCACGGATGCGTCCGGCGGAAAAGATCGGCCAGCGAATGGTGGGGCCAAGTGACCAATAACGGCTAATCCCCGTCATCGGGATTATTCTCAACTCCTCCGCTTGCAGTCCGAAATTGCCCGTTAGTGAAAACCGTGGAAACAAATCGGCCTTTGCAACGCCGATACGCGCCGTTGCCGCAGCCAGAGACCGTTCCGCGTAACGGACGTCCGGCCGCCTGCGCAGGAGATCAGAAGGCAATCCCGGCGGTATCTCCGACGTCGAGATGGGGATCGGCTTTTTTGACAGCAGGCTGGACGTCATATCGCCGGGGTTTTTACCCAGCAGAACACTGATACGGTGAATGGTCTGTTTTGTGGAATTTTCCAAAGCAGGTATCTGCGCCCTGGTGGAAGCCAGCAGGGACTCGGCCTGCACGGAGTCAAGCTCGCTGATCAGCCCGGAGCGGTACTTTGCCCTGATGATCGCTACCGCGTCTTCCTGCATCTGCACACTGGACAAAAAAATGTCCATCCTTCGCTGCAATCCGCGCAACTCAATGTAATTGCGTGCGACCTCCGCAAGCAAGGTAATCTGCGCGTCGCGCCGGTTTTCCACGGCGGCGTCAATATCGGCCTTCGCAGCCTCTGAGGCGCGTCGGTTGCCGCCAAAGACGTCAAGTTCCCAACTGGCGTCAAAGCCCGTCTGAAAAAGATTGCGCTCTACCGGCGCGGCCTGGGGGATCGAGGTATTGCCAATGCTTCGCCGGCTACGGGAATAAGCGCCGGATGTGTTAATAGACGGCCACAAATCGGACGACGCAACCCTGTGTAATGCGCGTGCCTCACGGAGGCGCGCCTCTGCGATCCTTATGTCGTGGTTTGACTCCACTGCATCTGTAATAAGGGAGTCAAGCGTCGGGTCGTTAAACGCCTTCCACCACTGAGCGATAGAGACGGGCGCAATCACTGCCTTGTCCGCCGATTGTTCACTCCAGGATTCCGGCACGGATATATCCGGCGAACGGTAGTCCGGCCCAACGGCGCATCCTGTGGCAAGCAAGCTGGTCGCCAGCAACGGCAACCAGGCGAACGATTTTTTTAACGACCACGTCAGGCAATGATAATCATGCTTGCATACCGTGCCTTTTCGTTGATGGTTTCGTATGGATTCCTTGCCGCTCATTGCTTAACTCCAGTCGCTTCCGGTTGTTTCTCTTTCGACGACGTAAATGAGGCTGAAGGACGCTCAACCGATTCAATGAACACGTCCATTTGCTGTCCGATAAAAATAGGCATATCCGCGTGTTCGATGGTATAGACCACTTGCAGCACACGCGTATCGACACGTTCAACGCTACTGCCCGTGAGAGACTTTTTTGGGATGACGTAAGGCTCAAAATGCCGGAATCTCAGCGGCACCTTGATTTCACGATTGCCGCGGAGAAATGCCGTGGCCGGGGATCCAGGACGAACGCGCCACGCATCGTCCTCGTCTACATCAACCCTGACGCACAGCGGCTCAACGTTGCCGAAGAGGATCAGGGGCGTCTGCAGCACGCCCGTCTGGGCAAATTCCCCGACGTGTATCTTCACCTGCATCGCCATGCCGTCACAGGGCGCACACACCGTCAACCGCTGTAAGCTGGTTTCCGTCTCCATTACCTGCGACCTTGACGAAACAATCTCTGCCCTTGCTTGCGCCATTTTTGCTATGGCAACCCTGACCGCATAACGCCTCTTATCCAGGTCTTCAACGCTGATAGCCCTTTTATCTGAAATGCTTTCCGCAAGCGCCAGTTGGCGCTTCAAATCGGCAAGGGTCGCTTTTGCCACACTGACACCGGACTCGGCCACCTTCAGTGCGGCCTTTTTCACCAACAGTTGCGCCGACAAGTCCCTGTCGTCTATTTTAAAGAGCGGGTCGCCGGTCTTTACTTTGCTGCCCACCGAAACGTAAACGTTCGAGACGACGCCGGCCGCCAGCGTGCCGATGGCAATATTTTCCGTATTGGCCTCAACAATGCCCGCCCCGGCAACGGACGACTCAAAGAGCATCACCGTTGGGTCAACAACCGGTTGCGCAGGGGGAATAGTTTTACTGCCGTTCACAACCGTAACTATGGCGAACCCCATGCCCAGCACAGCCAGGAAGGGAAGCAGGTATTTAAAGATCATGTTATCTCCTATGGTTTTTTTTCGGTAAAGAATGACGATGGGCGTCTTTAATCTCAATAATATGCCCATCATCCATTTTAGCTACACGGTCTGCAAACTCAAAGATACGTGCATCGTGGGTAACAACAACAAAGGCGCGGTCAGGGCCGACAGCCATCTCGCGCAACAACTCCATAACCTTGTGCCCGGTCACGTGGTCGAGGGCGCTTGTCGGTTCGTCACAAACAATAAGTTTCGGATTGTGGAGCAATGAACGGGCAATGGCAACGCGCTGCTGCTGTCCGCCCGATAGTTGGGAGGGAAGCGATTTCGTGCGGTCGCCCATCCCCACGCGGTCAAGAAGGCTGCGCGCCCTTTCAAACGCCTCACGACGTTTAACCCCGTTGATCAGCAACGGCACGGCGACGTTTTCCGCCGCGGTCAACGTCGGCAGCAGATTGAACATCTGAAAAACAAACCCGATGTTCCTTCTGCGGTAGCTCGCCTTTTCGTTGTTGCTCATCGTTTGATAGTCGTGTCCAAAAACCTTACATTCGCCGCCGCACCTGTCAAGGACGCCGGCAATAATGGATATAAGCGTGGTCTTCCCGCTACCGGACGGGCCTACCATCATCGTCAGTTCGTTGGTATGGATATCAATATCCACGCCGCGCAGCGCGTGCACCTGCGTACCGCCGGCGTTATAGACCTTGGTTACCCCTTTACATTGGACTGCAATAGTATTGGTTGTTGTCATAATTAAATGTGTAGGAATTTCAAACCGGTAGCGCACCCGTCTCGGTTGCGCGAATGTAGTGATACTCGCGTCTTGCCACTACGCTGCTATAAGTCGCCGAATGCCTAATTAATCTGTCTGCCTGTTTATACTACGAACGGCCATAATTTAAACTTTTTCAAAAGTCTTTTAACCTATTTT
>CAYHFB010000292.1:0-5487 GCA_964355695.1 uncultured candidatus Brocadiaceae bacterium | reverse complement strand
ATTCTCCTCTTTCTCCTATAATTCCACACCATTCCTTCCCATTTCCGTTGCCTTGGTTTTTAATTTTGCTAAAACAACTTGCAATCGTCTTCGTTTTTGCTATACTGGACACCCCATGGGAAAAAGCAATTTCCTATCATCTCATCTCTTGCTGAAATGGGGAAACACCACACCCTCCTGGAGCAGAGAGGCCTGTACAAAAGGCTATTTGAGATACAGTTTCTTGCCCAGAGAAAAACCGCCGAAGAATACAGCGAAACATCGACTGAGAAAACAACCATACCACAGGGTTCCATGCTGGAGTTGAATGAGTCGCCTCAGCCGTCAAAATGGCTATAGTAGCGCAGGCTTCCAGCCTGCTGTTCGTATCGGGTGCATTCCCACATTTTTGTAAATGCGCATTTTGTCCCGTAGGGACAGATGGAAATAGCCCACCGATTTATCGGTGGGACCGGAGGGCAGGATTTTTAGTCCCGTAGGGACGGCTGACTGCATTGCCATTTCCAGCCGACCTTCCCATTTGGGTTATGGATTTGCCGGTACCCTCTTTTGTTTCATCGGAAACAAGGTAAATCGTTATTAATTAACCTGTCTTTTGCAGAGTACCTGTTGGTATAATAATCGTGAATTAAGCAATGTGTTTGGTCTTGGCAACTCTTCCGTAAGTCCGCGAACCACCATCATTATAAAAAACCAGAGAACACATGAGTAATAAAAAAGAGTTGTCCGAACGAGATATATGTACGCAGTTCATCTTACCTGCACTGGTAAATTCTGGATGGGATATTCAGAAGCAAGTCCGTGAAGAGGTCTTTTTTACTGACGGACGAATTTTTGTTAAAGGTAACAAAACCGTCCGGGGCAAAAGAAAGCGCGCCGATTTTATTCTCTACCTCAAGCCGAACATTCCAATCGCTGTTATTGAAGCAAAGGACAACAACCATTCCGTAGGCGCAGGATTACAACAGGCATTAAACTATGCGGAAATACTCGACGTGCCGGTAGCTTTCAGTTCAAACGGTGACGGCTTTATTCAGCACGACCGCTCTGGTTTCTCCAGGCACATCGAGAAAGAATTGTCTTTGGCTTCCTTCCCTTCCCCCGATGAGCTTTGGAAGATGTACAAAAGGTATAAAAAGATTGAAACCCCTGAACAGGAGGAGATCGCGTCTTTTGACTATTTCTTTGACGGCTCCGGACGCGCGCCTCGTTACTATCAACAGATAGCCATTAACCGAACCGTGGAAGCCATCGCCCGCGGGCAGAACAGAATCCTGCTTGTAATGGCTACCGGAACGGGAAAAACCTATACCGCTTTTCAGATAATATACCGGCTTTGGAAAAATGGCAGGAAGAAGCGGATACTTTTTTTAGCAGACCGCAATGTGCTTATTGACCAAACCAAGCGCGGTGATTTTAAACACTTCAAAGACCGCATGACCGTTATAAAAAAGAAAAAGATTGATAAAGCATTCGAGATATACCTTGCTCTTTATCAAGGGTTAACGAACTATAACGAGGATAAGGACGCATACAAAGAGTTTAGCCGGGATTTCTTTGATCTTGTGGTCGTTGATGAGTGCCATCGCGGAAGCGCGGCCGCTGATAGCGCATGGAGGGCGATACTAGATTATTTTAGCTCAGCGACACATATCGGCCTTACTGCAACGCCGCGGGAAACAAAAGAAATATCAAACATCGAATACTTCGGCGATCCGATTTATACCTACACGCTCAAGCAGGGCATTGAAGATGGATTTCTAGCCCCTTACAAAGTCATTCGGGTTGGCCTTAATACCGACCTTGAAGGCTGGCGGCCGGAAGCCGGTAAAAAAGATAAGGACGGCAATGAGGTTGACGACCGTATTTACAACACCAAAGATTTTGATAAAAACCTGGTGATTGATGAGCGGACAATGCTGGTAGCCAAAAAGGTATCAGAATATTTGCGAAAAACAAGCCGGTTCGATAAAACGATTGTGTTTTGTGTGGATATAGAACATGCCGAGCGCATGAGGCAGGCACTGGCAATTGAAAACTCAGATTTAGCGCTTGAGAACTACAAGTATATTATGCGAATAACCGGTGATGACGAGCAAGGCAAACGCGAAGTGGATAATTTTATAAATCCGGAAGAACGTTATCCGGTTATCGCGACCACATCGAAATTGATGACCACCGGCATTGATGCTCAGACCTGCAAATTGATCGTGCTTGATTCCAATATCAGGTCTATGACCGAGTTCAAGCAAATCATCGGACGCGGAACCCGTATCAACGAAGATTATAATAAGACGTTCTTCGCCATCATGGATTTCCGTAACGTAACGGAGCTTTTCTCCGATCCAGATTTCGATGGCGACCCGGTTATGATCCGCGAAGTTAAGGGTGAAGAAGAATTAACTGAGCGGGATATTCATCCGGAAGAGGATCAGGAGATCATTGACCCGGAAACCGGCCAGCCGGTAGATTTTGAAAAAGAAATACCGGTCGAATACTCCGCGCAACCGGACATTATTCAAGGCGGCGAAATTGTGTCCGAACCCCGGCAGAAAATATATGTGGCCGGGGTGTACGTTTCCGTGTTAAACGAGCGGGTTCAGTATCTGGACGCAAACGGAAAACTTGTCACCGGAAGCCTCAAAGACTATACAAAAAAGAGCATTTTACGGGAGTTTCAATCACTAGATGATTTCCTTGCGAGATGGAACGGCGCTCTTAAAAAGAAGGCAGTTATTGAGGAGTTGGAGTCACAGGGAATTATCCCGGAGAACCTGATGGCAGAGGTAAAAAAGGAATTGGACGTCTTTGACCTTGTCTGCCACATTGCGTGGGACGTGCCTGCGCTTACGCGGCGGGAGCGCGTGGAAGCGGTAAAAAAGCGCAATTATTTCACAAAATATGGGGAAAAAGCGCGAAAGGTTATTGAGGCGCTCCTGAATAAATATGCTGATGAGGGCATTGAAAACATAGAAGACCTTGCAATTTTGAGAATAGAACCGTTTAATCAAATCGGGACGCCCACGGAAATCGTGCAGATTTTCGGGGGAAGAGACCAGTATCTTCATGTTATTGAAGAGCTGGAGCATGAACTCTATACAGCGGCGTAAAGAGTTCTCACAAAGAACACAAAGCTCACGGAGAAAAAATGAATGAAAATGAATTAAGTGAAAAAATTATTGGATTGGCTATAAAGGTTCATTCTGCCTTAGGTCCGGGTCTGTTAGAATCCACGTATGAAAAAGCGCTTGTTTTTGAGTTAAGCAGAAATGGTTATAAAGCAGAGGTGCAAAAAAGTATTTCAATAAATTATGAGGGAATAATCATAGATGAAGGATATCGGGCAGATATCGTTGTAAATGATATCGTTTTGATAGAGTTAAAATCGGTTAAACAAATTGAGGATATTCATTTAAAACAACTTCTTACCTATGTACGCCTTTCAAATAAGAAATTGGGATTACTCATCAATTTTAATGAAATTTTACTAAAGAATGGTATTCGGCGAGTTATCAATGGAAGTATATAGACCTTTGTGAACTCTGTGTACTTTGTGAGAGAAACAAGATGAAAAATATCGGAAATATCATAAAAACATTACAAAACATCATGCGCAAGGATCCGGGCGTGTCCGGAGACGCACAGCGCATTGAGCAGTTGGGATGGATGATCAGCCTCAAAATCCTTGATGATAAGGACAAAGAGATAGAACTTCTCAATGACAAATACGTGTCTTCCATGCCAAAAAAGTTGCAGTGGCGCAATTGGGCGGCTGATGATGAAGGCATGACGGGCGATGAACTGAAAGAGTTTATTGATGGGAAATTGATTCCTCAACTGAAAAACCTCGATGTAAGTTCCGGCAACAAACGCACCCTTATCATCCGCGAGATATTTGACGGTACCAACAACTACATGAAGAACGGTACTATCATCCGTCAGGTGCTTAACAATCTGAATCAGATTGATTTTAATAGTTCGGAAGACCGGCATGTGTTTGGCGATATCTATGAGACGATCTTGCGCGATCTTCAAAGCGCGGGAAATTATGGAGAATTTTACACCCCACGCGCCTTAACAGAGTTTATTACGGAAATGATCAACCCTCGTTTAGGCGAGAAAATACTGGATCCTGCCTGTGGCACCGGCGGCTTCTTAACAAGCGCCATAGAAAATATCCGCAAACAAGACATAAAAGGTGTTGATGACCTCAAGGTACTTGAAAAAAACATTCACGGCATGGAATTTAAACCGCTTCCCTTCATGCTCTGTGTTACCAATCTGATATTGCACGACATTGAAGTGCCGAACGTGGATTATACCGACAGCTTAAACCGCGAATACACCTCAATTGGCCAAAAAGACCGGGTGGACGTCATCCTTGCAAATCCGCCTTTCGGCGCCTCGGTTACCGATGGGGCAGAGACCAACTTTCCCCAGAATTTCCGCACAACGGAAAGCGCCGATTTATTTTTAATGCTCATGGTGCGGTATCTGAAAGACGGAGGTCGCGCCGGGATAGTTTTGCCCGATGGTTCGCTGACCGGCGACGGCGTAAAACAGCGCATCCGCCAGCACGTATTGGAAAATTGCAATCTGCACACCATCGTGCGGTTACCTAACTCAGTATTTCAGCCGTATGCCAGCGTTGCCACAAACCTGCTTTTCTTTGAAAAAGGCAAACCAACAAAAGAAATCTGGTATTGGGAACACAAACTGCCTGAAGGCGCTAAGTCGTATAGCAAAACAAAGCTGATCCAGAAAAGCGAGTTCGACGGTCTTAAAAAGTGGTGGAAGAAACGCAAAGAGAACGAACAGGCATGGAAGGTCTCCATTGATACGATTGCCGCGAATGGTTACAATCTCGATATTAAGAATCCACATACTCCGGAAGAAAAACACACGTATACAAGCGCGGAACTGGTGATGATGCTTCACGAATCATTTCGAAAGAGCGATGGGCTTCTTCAGCAATTGAGAAAGGAGTTGGAGAATGGATGACGCAGAAAATAAATCCCAACTCATTATTTATCAGACCGAAGACGGACAAACGAAGCTTGAAGTACGGTTGGAAGATGAGACCATCTGGTTAACTCAGGCGGCTATGGCGGACTTGTTTCAGACAACACCGCAGAACATTACGCTTCATCTCAAAGAGATTTATGCAGAAGAGGAATTGCCGCAAGAATCAACTTGTAAGGAAAACTTACAAGTTCAAGTTGAGGGTGGGAGACAGGTCAGCCGCGCGCGAAAATTTTACAACCTTCCGGTCATTCTTGCAGTTGGCTATCGTGTCCGTTCCCATCGGGGTACCCAATTCCGCAGGTGGGCTACGGAGCGGCTTAATGAATACTTAGTCAAGGGCTTCACTATGGATGACGAGCGGCTTAAGCAGGGCGTAAACATCGGCTCTGATTATTTTGATGAAATCCTTGAGCGTATCCGCGACATCCGTTCCAGCGAGAAGCGGTTTTATCAGAAAATTCG
>CAYHFB010000291.1:3938-5488 GCA_964355695.1 uncultured candidatus Brocadiaceae bacterium | reverse complement strand
TGAAAATTCGTGTAATTCGTGTCTCTGTTGTTTAGCATTTTTTGGTTGCGGCCAGAGGCCGCGCCAGGTATTTCATGGTTTTAAAGGTTTTTGAAAACCGGAAGCCATACCTCACAACCCTTTTCCATACAAGAAGCTCTCTCTGCCAACGTATTGTGAATGACGTCATTATAACCACGGAACACACTGAACACACGGAAGGTATGTGGTCGGACAGAATGTAACGGGAGCATTCCCAAATTATTGCGAACTCCTTGTCCTGGCAAGGCATGCTTGTCGGCCGTCCCTACGGGACTAGAAATTGTGGACACTGTCCCCACCGATAAATCGGTGGGCTATTTCCATCTGTCCCTATGGGACAAAATGCTCGTTTACAAGAAAATGGGAATGCTTCCGAATGTAATTGAGTATTTTTCCAAATATGCCGTTCCTACGGAACTCATACTGTTTCTCTGCGTGTTTTCTACCAACATTTCGTTCCTGACGGAACGTTGCTATGCTGTCATTAATTAAAGTCTACCCTTGTAATTTCCGACAAAATCTGTATCATTCTCTTTATGTTTATTTTCAGCAAAACGGCTTGACGTCTCTTTCTCAAAATCAGGATTATATGGCAATGAAACAACGGCTACGCCCCATACTGCTCTATACTGTTTTCTCAGCCAGTTTCATTCTCTTTCCGTTCATGATGGAAATCCCGGCGCTTGAAACTCTGGACAATACCAAGCTGCACGACTCCACGGATACGGATGGCACGCGCCAACAAAAGGAAATTCCGGCGGTGGAGACTGGGGTTCATCTTGACGAAAAGATTGGGACAATGCTTCCGCTTGACCTTGAATTTCGTGACGAAACGGGACAGTTGGTTACGTTGCGCCAATTGGTTAAGGGGCCGACGATTATTGCCCCCGTCTATTACCGCTGCCCGAACGTTTGCAATTTTATGCTGGGCGGCCTGGCAAGGGTACTCCCTGACGTCCGGCGCCAACCGGGAAAACAGTTTACGGTACTTGCGATAAGTTTTGATGACACGGAAACGCCGGAACTGGCGGCCGCAAGCAAGAAGATGTATCTCAGGTCAATGCGAGGCGAGTTCCCAGAAGACGCCTGGCGGTTCCTGACCGGGACGAAAGAGAATATCTACCGGCTGACCGATACGGCCGGTTATTATTTTAAAAATGTAAATGGCCAATTGCTGCATCCGGTAGTGGTTTTTGTTATTACTTCGGATGGGCAGATTGTCCGGTACCTGCACGGCACCCATTTTTTACCCAAGGACGTTACTCTTGCCCTGGTCGAGGCTGCCGAGGGGCGGCTTGGCACGACGATTCAAAAGATGGTGCAATTCTGTTTTAGTTACGACCCTGAAAATAAAACCTACGTGTTTAATCTGCTGAGAATTTCCGGGTCAGTCGTCTTGTTTACCGCAGTTACTTTTCTTGGCTTTCTGTTTCTTGGCGGCAAAAAGAGGAAAAGGGGATAATCGAATATGGCAAATGCAACAACTCACGATCCGGCAAACCGTGGTTTCCTTGGAAAATCAGGCCGTT
>CAYHFB010000291.1:0-3838 GCA_964355695.1 uncultured candidatus Brocadiaceae bacterium | reverse complement strand
TTTACCGGCGGCGGACCGCCTGATACCGGCTGGACGTTCTACGTTCCCTATAGCGTAGGGACTAAGGCCAATGTCTCCCTGGCGGCGCTTGCCGTGTTTATCCTCGGTTTTTCGTCGATACTTACCGGCCTTAATTTTATCACGACCATTCATCGGTTGCGCACCAAGGGTCTGGGCTGGGGAAGGTTGCCCCTTTTCGTGTGGACCCTGTATGCCACCGCCTGGATTCAATTGCTGGCGACTCCGATCCTTGGAATTACCGTAGTCCTGCTCTTTGTAGAGCGAGTTCTCGGCACTGGTCTCTTTGATCCCGCCCTTGGCGGCGACCCGATTATGTTTCAACACCTGTTCTGGATATATTCGCATCCGGCCGTATATATCATGGTGTTGCCAGCCATGGGGGTAATTTCAGAGATTATACCGGTATTTGCCCGCAAACCGGCCTTTGGTTACAAGGCAACGGCCATCTCCAGCCTTGCTATTGCATTTGCGGGTTCGCTGGTGTGGGCGCATCACATGTACACCAGCGGGATGTCTGATACGGCAGTAATGATATTCTCGCTTCTGACTTTTCTGGTTGCCATCCCTTCGGCAATTAAGGTGTTCAACTGGCTGGCAACTATGTATAAGGGTTCGATCCTGCTCGACCCGCCGATGCTCTACGCCCTCTCGTTCATCCTGCTTTTTTCCATCGGCGGCCTGACCGGCCTGGTGCTTGGCTCAGCGGCGACCGATGTGGCCGTACATGATACGCACTTTGTAGTAGGTCACTTTCATTACACGATGTTTGGCGGCACGGGTATGGCGTTCTTCGCGGCCATGCATTACTGGCTGCCCAAAATATACGGACGTATGTATAATAAAAAAATAGCGACCGTTGCCTGGGCGACTGTCTTTGTCGGCATCAACGTCGTCTACATGTCCATGATGGTTGTCGGCGTCCAGGGAATGCCGCGCCGCTACTATGATTATTTGCCGGAATTTACCGCCCTCAACAGGGTGTCAACCTGCGGTTCCTGGGTGCTTATCGTTGGTCTGCTGATGATGTTCGTTAACATTTTTTACGGTACCTTTAGAGGGAAATCAGTCGGCAGCAATCCATGGGGTGGCGCAACCCTTGAATGGACGGTTTCTTCGCCGCCTCCGCCTGAGAACTTTGAGGAAGAGCCGGTCGTCACGCACGGCCCTTATGATTTCAAAAAGGCGGGGGTTCTATGAGCGAGCATCACAAGGATTATACCGGCGCCAAACTCGGCATGTGGTTCTTCCTCTTTACCGAGCTTATGCTGTTTGGCGGCCTCTTTATCCTCTATGCGGTCTACCTGAAGCGCTACCCGAAAGAATTTGTAACGGCCGGTGACCAACTTAGCGTCGTTCTCGGCACCACCAACACTCTGGTGCTGTTAACCAGCAGTTTTTTTGTCGCCATGTCTATCACCGCGTTGCAGCGTGGAGATAAAAAGTTCGCGCTCCGTCTCATCGGCGGAACTATTGCCTTTGCGGGTATCTTCCTGATTATCAAATACTTTGAATGGACGGGCAAGATACATCACGGCATCTACCCCGGCTCGCCTCACATGAAAGAGATAGCGCCCGGAGAATCCATCTTCTTCAGCCTCTACTTTATCACCACCGGCTTGCATGGTATTCACGTAATCATTGGCGCTCTGGTGCTGGCCTGGGCTATGTTGGGTGTTAAAACGGGCAAGGTAAATGACAAAGACTGGATACTGCTGGAGAACGCCGGTCTTTATTGGCACCTTGTCGATCTGATATGGATATACGTATTTGCGCTGTACTATCTGGTACTGTAATTAACCCTGTCATGGTTTAAAACCCTGACAGGGTATCGGCGCCTGGAAGAGAAATTAAAAATGAACAAAATAAAAAAAAGGCTACACTATGACAAAGCATGAACATATCGTCAGTTACAAGACCATCATCACCGTATGGCTGTTGTTGTTGATGTTAACCGGGGTAACGGTTGGGGCGTCGCGCATAGACCTTGGCTCGCTTAATATATGGGTTGCCCTGGGTATCGCCGCAATCAAGTCAGGCCTGGTGATCTCCATCTTCATGCACATGAAATACGAAAGCCCTGTTTTCAAGCTTTTCCTGTTGATTGCCTTGAGCGTTCTGGCAATATTTGTTGGCCTCACTTTAATGGATGTTTTATACCGGTAAGGGGACTGTAACGTGTATCCGCAAACAAACACAACGGTAGATGCGGTGGATCCCGTATTCTACTTTATCTTCGGCTTCGGGGTGATCATGCTGCTCGGCATCGCGGCAACGATGGTCTACTTCGTCATCCGCTACAACCGCAAACGTTGCCCGGAACCGACCTCTCTGAAAGATGACAACCTCTGGCTCGAACTGACGTGGACGATCATTCCAACCATTATCGTTATGGCTATGTTCTGGTTCGGTTGGGAAGGCTATCTCTCGTTACGGCGGGTGCCGGATAACGCCATGGAGGTCAAGTGTTCCGCCCGCATGTGGTCGTGGCTCTTTACCTATGAAAGCGGCAAGACGAGCGACAAACTGTACGTCCCCGTAGGCAGGCCGGTAAAGGTAATTCTGACGGCGAAAGACGTAGTTCATAGTTTTTACGTCCCTGCCTTCCGTATCAAACGCGACTGCGTTCCCGGTATGGAAACGTACGCCTGGTTTGTTGCCGAAGAGGCCGGTTCATACAACGTCTTCTGCGCCGAGTACTGCGGCCTTGGCCATGCCGCTATGATAACAACGGTCGAAGCGTTGCCAAAGGAAGAGTTTGACGTCTGGGTCAAACCGGACGCGGAGGTTTTAGTTCATCCCGGCAAAATGCTGCTTGAAAAGCACCTTTGTACCGGATGCCACGCTTTCGATGACCAAAAGCGTATGGGACCATCCCTGAAAGATATGAAAGACCGCCAGGTGGTTGTCATTACCGATGGTCAGGAGCGAACCATTAGCGCCGACCGCGACTATCTCGTCCGTTCCATCCTTAATCCGAATGCGGATATTGTCAAAGACTTCCCTCCGGCAATGCCATCCTACGAAGGGGCTATTCCTGCGGAAGAGATGGAGCAGATCATTGATTTCCTCATGAATGGCGATAAGAAACAACCGCCTTCACCCGGCGCGCAACTACTTGAGAAGGGCGGCTGCTTCGCTTGCCACTCCACGGACGGAAGCCGCCAGATCGGGCCGAGCCTGAAGGGCGTTTTCAACCAGCAGGTAACCGTGAAGAAAGACGGCCAGGAAATAACGGTCACCTGCGACCGCGCATACCTTGAGCGCTCAATCCGTGAGCCGAAAGCGGAAATCGTTGTCGGTTTCCCACCCGTCATGCAGATTATGGGTGAACTGTCCGACGCGGAAATTAAAACAATCGTTGACTACATTCAGAGTTTATAAAAACAGGTAACAATGGGTGCAGTCCCATTTTCTTGTAAATATGCATTTTGTCCCGTAGGGACAGTTGGAAATAGCCCACCGATTTAAAGGCGTTCTTTTTTTTGTGACCAGGACTGGATATGTCATAATTTTGACGAATGCCATGCCTTCCTACCGTTACCGTCAGGGCTAAAGCCAGTTCCGTGGGCATCACGAACCCCAGCCTGAAGGCTGGGGTTAATAACTACGAATCCCTGCTTAAAGGCAGGAGTTGATCATTAGAGGACTTGGGCAAAAGCGTCACAGCATCCACATAGCAAAACAAATCAGGTTTTCGAAAATGAAACCCGTAAATACGGGGTACCCACCCCTGGCTTTTTCGGAAAATTGCTGCTTTTAGCTATACACGAACTGCCGATTATTAACCCCAGCCTTCAGGCTGGGGTGCCGGACGCGC
>CAYHFB010000290.1:0-5497 GCA_964355695.1 uncultured candidatus Brocadiaceae bacterium | reverse complement strand
TACACTGATTGGGGGTTACTAAAACCCATTGATTGTTTTAAGGTTTGTAATAAATCCACAAATTCGTGTGAACCCGTCGGAGAGGGAATGGATTGCCACTTCTCTGGATTTTTTTAATCTGTGTAATCTGTGGTTCCAGTAGTTCTTTCAAAAACTTGATTCATTTGTAAAAACTAACTTGCAGAAATTAATCAACATGAGGATGACCTTCCAGGTATTTTTGAAGCATCTCATACGAGGCATAACACTTTCTTGCAAACCCGACGTGCCAATAAGCCCCTACCTTGTTCTTCGACAACACTTCGAATTTCACCTTGCACCGGTACAGGTGGTCAACCATACACTGTATATTTTTTTCATCAAGAAACCGAAGGGTAAACCGTTCATCAATAACCTCCGCACGCGCCGCCTTGGCTACACTGCCGTACACGGGTACAAGCAACGCCTCGCCCAATTGCGCATAAACTTCCGGTTTTAGGCCACCCATCTGTTCATGCGCATACATCGCCGCGCGAATGATCCGGTGCGTAAAAAACTCCGACATCATTTCCGGCATCAAATGCGCCGTGACGCGTATATCGCGCAAGCAGGAGTGTAACGTGACGTACTTAAGGGTCGCCTCCACAGGATTGAGGGGCTTCATCAGCATTCCTTCGCATCCAGACTCATCCAATTCCCCGATAATCCTTTTCAGTGCAGCCATATCGGACGTTGAAAACCGCCCGAACCTCCGCACCGTTGGAATGCCATAGCCGTCAAACAGCTTATAACGCTCCTCAATGGGGACGTTACCCGGTTTATTCACCCGCATCATATCAAATGCAAAGAACCGGACGTCTTCTTTCACGTAAGGAGGGTGCTCAATATTGTAAGGATTGTCCGGTCCGGCAAATTCACCGCAAACAATCAAGCCCGGATTCTTCTTGAATACCTCTTTTACATCAAAAAAATCTACCACCCGATCCGTTGAAAACGGGCAAACATACGCGCCGCGCGAAAAAACCAGAATACGTCCCTGTATGGACACAATCCGCACGTTGTAGCCATCGACCTTCTCTTCAACATAAAATGGTTGTGTGTAGGCGTGGTGAAGGCCTTTTTCCAGATGTAATATCCGCGGGATGCGTGGGAAATCAAAAATAACGCCCTCCGGCGTTACAATCGCCCCCTTTGCCAAAGGACCGGTTTTTTTTGTTATCCGGTAATAGCAGACGCCGTCAAATTCTTCACGGGCGGCGTCGCGGCTTTCAATGGCTTCCTGCCACACTTCATCAGAAATACCTACCTGTCCTACAATCTCTCTTATTTGCATTCTCTAAGGATATTACCTGAAGCGCTCTATGGTTTTCAAGACAAAACTAGATAATCAGTGAATGGCACGTCCTTTTAACGTAATGTGCCTCTACCTATAACCCTCGTTCATGCATAAGGTTAATTAGTATAGTCCGCTTTTAGTATTGACTTCAAAAACATACGGCTATATAATTCAGCCTCGTTTTGTTTTTTTACCGCAAAGCTCCTTGTAATAAAAGAAGGATTGGATGAAGTACATCATTTTCGGCTGTGATTCCTTTGGGGCAGCCTTAGCTCAAAACCTGAACAAGTCTGAAAATGACGTAATCGTTATTGACGACAATGAGTCGGCGTTGAATAGGTTGAAAGAATGCAAAATCCCTACGATTAAGGCGGACGTTCGTTCCCTGGATTTTCAATCACTGCCGGCAACGGATACGATAGCATTCGTTCTTTTGAGAAAAACCTTTGAAGATAATCTTTTATTGGTAAAAAACCTAAAGCGGTTCTTTCCCGGTAAGTTTATCTTGTCGATGGTAAATAGCGAGCCAGAATCGACCGAATTGCTGGGACATGGGGCAGACCGCGTTATCCACGCCGTCAATATCATAACGAATACACTCCTGGGGGAATTGGAAACGGCGAAAGTAAAGAGGTCCGTTTCCAAGCTAGTACGTGTCATCAAGGCCGCAAGCAATAAGGGGATCGCCATTTTCTTGCAAGACAACCCGGACCCCGATGCCATAGCTTCCGGGCTGGCGCTAAAACGCATTGCAGAAAAATTTTCCGTTAAATCCAGCATCTACTACGGAGGAAACATCGGACGGCACCAAAACAGGGCACTGGTCAACCTGTTAGATACCGACCTTATCAGATTAAAGAGCGAAGATGAGTCCCTGGAGGTAATAAACACCGCTGACAAGATAGCATTGATAGAGGTTTCTCTCCCCTCAAAAAACAATATACTACCGGCAAACGTGGTTCCTCATATTGTTATCGATCACCATCAGACCGATTTCAGCCTGGTAAAAGGGGAATTTATCGAGATACTGCCGGAGATAGGGGCTACCTCTACGATCATGACAAGGTATTTAAGATGTCTGGACATCGCTCCGGAACCACATCTTGCCACGGCGCTCCGCTACGGGATACGCGTGGACACGAGTAGTTTTACCCGGAATACCACGACCGATGACCTTGATGCAGCCGCGTACCTCTCACCCCTGGTGGATACGGGATTGCTGAACCAGATTGAAAATCCCCCCATGAGCGCGGAAACCCTTGACATTATCGGAAGGGCGATACGCAACCGGGAGACAAAAGGCGCCTATCTGATATCGTTTGTTGAATTCATAGCAGACCGTGACGCATTGCCACAGGCTGCAGAATTGATGCTCCAGATGGAAGGGATATCAACCGTTCTGGTGTTTGGCGTTGACAAAGACAAGGTGCAATTATCGGCAAGAAGTACGGATTCAAGAATCAACCTTGCATTCTTATTGCAAAAAGCATTTGGATTTATGAATGCAGGGGGACATGCAACCATGGCGGCAGGCAGTATAGACCTGGGAATTTTTGGCGACGTGAATGATAAAAAATCACTCCTGAAAATCACCCTTGATGCCGTGCGAAAGAAGTTCTTTTCCGCTGCTGGAATAGATACAGAACAACGGGAAATACCGGAGGAATTGGAGTTTGGTAGTTAATAACAGCGTTTGAAATTAATTTGTAACGCGTAATTTCATAATTATCGTTTTTAGGAGAAAGATTATGGGGAAATGTCTTTTAGGTGTAGGGTTGTTGAGTTTTGCATTTATTTTGAGTTCCTGTGCAACCACGCAGACAGAGGTAAAGGAGCCGAAGCCTGCTGAGACGAAGGCCGTAGCGCCAAAAGAGGCGGCAAAGCCCGCTGAAGCGCCGGTAGCCGCACCGGCTGCTGTCGCTACGGAAACGCCTGCTGCCGCACCTGCACAGAAAACCGTCTCTGCTACTTCAGAAGAACCAAAGCCAGCCGCCACACCAGCAAAACCGGCTGAACCTGCTCCGGTAAAACCACCGGCTGTAACGAAAACAGCTCCAGTGGCGACACCACCTGCGTCATCACCACCGGCCACCGCACCAGCTACAACGCTGGCGCCTGCGGAAGATGCCGATGACGAAGACGCTGACGACGCAGAAGACGACGCAGAAGACGATGCAGAAGAGGTTCCACCCCAAACACAGCCGGAAATAAAGGCAACGCCTTCCGGTAAAGCTGGAGCAACATCAGGACACCAGCACCAGTGCGCCACTTGTAACAAGGCGGTGGGAGAGGGACACTTATGCGGCACAACAAACCTTTGTCCACAATGCGCAGAAGAGGTTGGTTCGGGTCATATTTGCGACTTGACGTTTTTCTGCTCAGATTGCAAGAAAGAGGTTGGAGACGGCCATATCTGCGGCGTAACAACCTTCTGTTCAAAGTGTGAAGAAGAGGTTGGCGTCGGCCACATCTGTGACGTTACCTACTTTTGTTATGATTGTGAGAAAGAGGTTGGAGACGAGCACATTTGCGGCGTTACCAATTTCTGCCACACCTGCAAAGTAGAAGCAGGACAAGGCCACGAGTGTGGAAAGACCAGTTTCTGTTTCGATTGCGAAAAAGAAATGCCGAAGGACCACAAACACGCGGCAACGCCAAAGTAAACACTCAATCATGAAAGTCGCCCTCTGTTAATGTTGCGCGCAGAGGGCAGCCATGAGATAGAGGGATTACCGTAACACAAACAAGGTAAAATAAAGAAAGGGCACGTTTGCTACAAACGTGCCCTTTTTGTTTTATGTGCAATTCGCGGGATGCAGACCACCATTACAACGGCCTTTGAGAAACCTTTGAAGGACTCCGGTTGTGTGTTTTGCGGACACTGCGTTTCCGTGTGTCCCGTAGGCGCGCTGATGGACAAACCGTCCATGAATAAGGGTCGCCCATGGGAAACGAAAAAAGTGAACACCGTCTGCTGATACTGCGGCGTTGGGTGCAGCCTTGTGCTTCACGTGAAAAAGAGTGAAATCATCCGGGTTACGGCTGATACCTGTTCGCCGACTAATTACGGCAACCTGTGCGTCAAGGGAAGGTATGGATTTGAGTTTTACAAGAGCCCTGACCGGTTAAAGACTCCTCTGATACGCGATAGCATTGACCAACCCTTTCGTGAGGCAAGCAGTTCAACTGGTCTACATATTCCTTTGCTTGTTTATAATTCATTTCATCAGACCCCGATTGCTGCCATACAAGACCGCCGGCATGGTCTATCACTACCCCAGCGCCATCTTTGCCTTGTTTCTCGTAATTATGCAGAACACCGGAACCATTGGGATTGCAAAATTTTTTACTCCAACGAGTTTCAACACAGTAATAATTATACTGTTGCAGCATGGATTTAACACTGCCTTCAGACAATCCTTCTACGGGAGTTGAACGAAGCTTTACGGTTGGTTTTGACCCCGATTCAGCTTGCAAGTGTGGCTCTTTACTGTGGATTGTGCTACGGTCTATTGTCGCATCCTTGAGCAGATGTGATGATTCGGCTTGCATGTCCCCTGTTTTTCCAGGGATAATCAGCCCTAATTCACCCGCGCGATGCTTCAATGCCTTCATTAATCGCCCGTACCCTTTTTCTTCAAACAGGTTGACGCAATGCCATCGGCTCAATCGTTCCGGGATATTACACTCCTCTAATTTTACCGGAATAATAAATATAGCGCCTTCCGGCCGTTCATCCGCAGCATCCAAGGCAATTTTGATTTCCTTATGGACAAAACCGGCCTTATCAATTACGCCTTTTGACAGGCAAACGACGACGACGTCAATAGTCTTAATGGCCTTCCTGATTTCTATGTTCCAATCGTGACCCGGCAGTAAATCCTCTTCATCAAGCCAGGGATCAACGCCTTCGCCGCACAATCGCTGATAAAGCCCTCTTACGGCGGGTTTATCGCCGGATGAATGGCACAGAAATATTTTTAGTTTTTTCATAGTTGTATAATAGCGCCTGAACGAAAACGTACTTTTTTTGAATACCACGAAAGGCCAATGTTGGGTTTCACTTGCGTTCAACCCAACCTACTCTGCTACCTTTCTATCGTACCCGAACCCATCCATCAGCCTCAATCAACGCGATAAGTTTTTCAACTTTCATTTGTCAATAATCTCTGTGCCTAACGC
>CAYHFB010000289.1:0-5497 GCA_964355695.1 uncultured candidatus Brocadiaceae bacterium | reverse complement strand
AAATGAACATCAATTATTTTAATGTTCGACAGTTTCTTCAAAATGGCTTCAGAAGTCAGCCCGGCGGCTCGTCCCCGTGCAAGACTTCGCAAAGCAGTGTAGCCAGAAGCGAACGCGTCAATAGGGTAGGTCGGCACTACAGCGTACTTTAAAAATACACTCCAGTGAAATCAAGGGCTTCAAGGCGGTGAATGCCTAAAACAATCGTTTTTTGGGCGCGAATTGCGAAAGTCGTACTAAGGCACAAGCACTCGGCGGTAGAATCGGATATCAATCGATTGGAGCATCACGGCCAGGATCGGTGTCAGGACAAAGGGTTGCATTGTTTTAAAAGATATTGTACATTAGGCGTGTTAGCGGCAAATTTGCACAAGCTGGGAAACGTGCAAAAGCCTGTATTTTAAGCAAAAACCCAACCTCGAATTTTAAAATGGCCTCTTGGTAAGGAGAAAATCGTCCCCGCGCTTTTGTAAAAAAGCGTTTTCGCTCGGACACTATTTAGTGGTAATCGGTAATTTCGACGCTATCTACACCGTCGTCAGTCCACATAAAACAAACCCGGAACAGATCGTTCCGTATACTATGGGGTTAATTCGTCGATTCCACGGTTTGCCAGCGCGTCGGCGCAGGTATTTTCTTCCCGGTAGACATGCAGAATCTTCCATGCGGGTATTTTGCGCAGAAGGGCCGTGAGTTCCGCATAAAGGGGCAGGATGTTTTCGTTTTTTACCCGATATATGCCGGTAAGTTGCCTTACCAGGAGTTCACTATCGGTCTTAAAAAGCACGTTTTTGGCGTTATGTTCGATCGCTTTTTGGGTTGCAAGGATCATCGCCTTATATTCTGCCACGTTGTTGGTGGCGTTTCCGATAAAACGGCATACCTCCTCTATCAGCTTATGACCCTTGTCAAAAATAGCCACGCCAATACCAGCCTTGCCGGGATTTCCTCTTGATGCACCGTCAGTATGGATAATGAGTTCCTTGGGTTTCCCGGCCACATCATGCACCTGGATGTTTCGTGGTGGATGAACAACGGGTGCATCTCCCATCTCCTTTTTAAGGGGGATAATTTTTTCGAAAAAGGCATCAATCATCTCCCCGGTTACCAAGGGATTTTCTCTGATCAACCTTTCGGTATCCAGGTATTTGTATATGAGTGTTGCAAGTGCAAGTTGTTGGGGAGTGTTTTTATCCATAGTTTTTTTAGTTTCAAGTTTCAAGTTTCGAATTTCGGATTTCGGATTTCGGATTTCGGATTTCAAATTTCGGCTTTCAAATTTCGGCTTGTTGGTTAGATTGGCAGTAGAGAGTTGTTTCCTATGGGGTTAAGATTAAATCCTGAGCGAATTACTGGCGAAGGTCTCGTTTTCTTTGTGTTTTACCGTGGACATGCACACTTTCTACGGTTTTTTCAGAGCATTTATAACATAAAGCGCCATTGTACAAATAAAAAAGGGGTATGCAACATACTGATTGCATAGCCCCTTCTTGGGAGGTGCAGTTTAATAGTATCACCAACTACTCAACAATAGGCACAAACTCTCCGACAGACCCACCGTCATTCGCATATACCGTCGGCATATAAAACGTGTTTTCAGCCGCCTGGTCTATTTTTTGATTACATTTTTGGCATCTCCGGTTGTGGGGGCCACGGCTGATAAATTTCTTCCCACACATGAGACACGACCTCTCCGCCTTATCAGTATAAACATTCTTCAGGGAAAGGTTCTTCTCGCTGTATTTTTTTGCGTTTCTCGACCTTGTTTTTTCTTTCTGTTGGACGCTCATCTACATAACTCCAAAAGAAACTTAAATAATATAAATTACATTTCATCTATTATAACATACGCAAAAGCAAGTTGGTTCCAAATAATTAAATTATTTTTTCTTGTATTTAGTGAAGCCCGGCGTATAATAGTAAACTTCTGTAGGAGATTCACCGTTTATTAGTGGTAAAACGGGGCGTAGCGCAGTTTGGCTAGCGCGCCTGCCTTGGGAGCAGGAGGTCGGAGGTTCAAATCCTCTCGCCCCGACCATTTTCACACCTATACCCATCACAACGTGACCGCGCCCGCAAAACATATCGTATTCGCCGCAAATAAAATTTACCCGCTTTTGTCTTTACCCGTGCGACAGATTCTTCTTTTCAGCAAAAGCTTTTGTCCTTTTGACAATCTCTATCAGCTTTTCGCTATATTCAATAACAGCCTCAAATATCTCGGTAATATCCGCCATTTTATATTCGTGAGATATTTCATTCCTCAAGTCTCTGATTAAGATTAAGTCTTCCGCACGAAATATTTCCAGCTTTTCAAACAAATTTGCCCTATCTATAAAGGTGTTTGCTTCCTCTCTCAGGATAAGGATAACACCCTTCATCGCCTTTTGTGTATAAATATCGCTGGTTCTTGCAAACCGGGAAGTAAGGCATTCAAATCTATCCAGTTCTTCCAAGGAATAATCGGCCTTCACTCCAATCCTTTGACATAGCAGCAAAGAGTGCTGCAAGACAAGCACGGCGCTGTCCAACCGTCTGAAGTCTTCGGCTAATTCCTTCTTCATGAGGACGTCAGTTGTTCTCATAATCTTATTCCCTCGTGCAAGACGAGTTCTTTAAATGGATTGCTCTCATGAAAGGATGCGGATACTATGTCGAGCTTTTGTTCGCCGAATCTTTCAAAAAAGCTCCATTTTATTTTGGCTTTTTCTTTCCAGGTTATTTTCTTTCCAGAGATAACCATAATATCAATGTCTCCGCCCTTTTTCCCGTCATGTATTCGTGATCCAAAGAGATAAACGACTGCATCCGGTACATGCGCCAAAATCTCCCTTTTCAGGAAGTCTATTTGTTCTGACGGAATTCTCATAGTCCCTATCCACCGAAACCTAGCAAACCATCCACAAACCTGTGAAATCGGTGGCTCCAAATTTTATCATAGCCCTAATGTTTCGATTCTTCAACGATTTTATCCGGTGAATCACACCATTCTGCTACCACGCACTCCTTGCAAAGTGGTTTTCGCGCAAGGCACGTACGCCTGCCATGGGTACCCAGGATGAGGCATATATGCGTACGTTTGTCGCAGGGAATGATTTTTTCCAGTTCCGATTCAACGTTGTCCGGGTCTTTTGACTGCGCAAGCTTCAAACGGTGAGAAACCCGAAAAACATGGGTATCCACGGCGATTGCCTGCTTGCCGAATACGTTCCCCAGCAGCACGTTAGCAGTTTTTCTCCCCACACCCGACAAGGTTACGAGGTCTTCCATCCTATCAGGAACCTCTCCCTGAAATTTTTCTTCAAGCGTCTTGTTGCAAGCGATAATGTTTTTTGCCTTGTTTCTATAAAAACCCGTCGAACGGATCTCTTGCTCAAACACGGCTTGCTCTGCAACGGCATAGTCCCGCGCCGCACGATACTTTTTAAATAACGTCTCGGTCACCTTATTAACCCTATCGTCGGTACACTGCGCGGACAGGATGGTAGCCACCAGCAATTCCAGCGGGTTTGTGTATCGCAGGACAAGCCTGGCGTCTGGATAAGCCTTTTCCAGATGAGAGAATATTTTTTCCACACGGTTGTTTGACATCGCCATTTTATCCTAACCCGAACGAGTCGGAAGATACAAAATCCGAAGCGCGAAATTTGTGCGTCAACCCTGGCAGGGTTAATCTCCCCAGAAAGCTACATCTGCCCGGGAGCGTTTATTCCAAGAATCTTAAGTCCATTTTTTAATACCTGCCTCGTAGCGTCTACGAGCAATATCCTTGCCTTGGTAAGTTCTTCGTCGTCCGCAAGAACGCGGTGCGTATTATAGAACCGGTTGAGATTGCTGCAAACATCGATAAGATGATTGCTGATGAGCGATGGTTCGTAAAATTCCGCCGCCCTTACGATGGCGGATGGGAATTGCTCCAGGCTCTTCAGGAGAACCGTAGTTTCATCCTCTTGCAGCAGTCCGTAATCAATCAGGGGCGTCACCGCCTTGCCGTATTTTCTCAAGATGCTGCAAAGGCGGGCGTGGGTATACTGGACGTACGGGCCTGTCTCGCCGTCGAAATTCAATGCCTCGTTCCAGTCGAAAACCACGTCCTTATTGCGTTTCGCGCTCAGGTCGGCAAAAATAATGGCACCAATGCCCACATCCCGTGCGACGGTGTCTTTGTTTTCGAGCTGGGGATTCTTTGCTTCTATGATCTGCTTGGCGCGTTCGATCGCCTCGTTTAACAGGTCTTCCAGCAACACCACCGTCCCTTTACGGGTGGACATTTTGGCGTCTTTAAATTTCATGAGGCCGAAATCCACGTGGACGCAGTGGGCGCCCCATTCGTATCCCATGAGTTCAAGCACCTTGAAGACCTGCCTGAAATGCAGCTTCTGCTCGGAACCGACGACGTAGATCATTTTATCAAAGCTGTACGTCTTGTGCCGGTATTCCGCGGCGGCTATGTCGCGGGTGGCGTAGAGGGTGGCGTCGTCCTTTTTGCGCAAGAGGCAAGGAGGCATGCCGTAAGGCTCCAGTTCCACAATGAGCGCCTCTTCGCTAACACGGGTTAACCCCTTCTCCTTTGCCCGTGTTACGGCATCTACAACCATCGTATTGTAAAAACTCTCGCCGACAAAGGCGTCGAAATGGATACCCAATATTTTGTAAATTTTTTGAAACTCCCTTAAGCTGATGTCCTTAAAGCTCTGCCAGAGATCGTGCGCCTCCCGGTCTCCCGCCTCAAGTTTTCTGAACCACTCCCGCGCCTCGCCCTCCAGCAGGGGGTTCTTTTCCGTCTCCTGATGGAATTTTACGTAAAGGTTATTCAGGTCAGTAACGGTGTAGGATTGGTAGGCGTCTTCGCTTCCCCATCTCTTGTAAGCCACGATTAATTGCCCGAATTGCGTCCCCCAATCGCCGAGGTGGTTGATGCCCGTGCAGGAATATCCAAGGGTTTTGTAAACATGGAGAATCGCGTTCCCAATCAATGCCGAACGGAGGTGGTGGACGGCAAGATGTTTGGCGATGTTGGGGGACGAGTAATCAATTACGACCCGTTTACCCGCGCCCACACTGTTGCTCCCGTAGCCATCGCGCTCCTCGCATACCTTTTTCAATATCGTTTCCGATAAAATCTTCCTATCAATAAAGAAGTTTAGATAGGGGCCGATGGCCCGTATCTCAACCACCGGGCTAACCGACAGGAGTGTCTTTGCTAATTCAGCGGCAATAACGTTTGGCGATTTTTTTAGCGCCTTTGAGGGTGTGTAGCATGGAAAGGCATAATCCCCCATCTTGAAATCCGGGGGAACCTCCATGAGTTTCTCAATTTCCGCCTCCGGCAGTCCGGTTTTCTCGTTTAAGAGAGAGGCTATTCTGGTTATAAAGTAGTTGGTGAGCATGTTTGGTCTTTCAGTCTTTCTCTGGCTAGATTACAATAATCTTCATTTATTTCTATCCCAATATATTTCCTGTTAAGCTCCTTTGCGGCAACGGCAGTCGTTCCGCT
>CAYHFB010000288.1:1668-5512 GCA_964355695.1 uncultured candidatus Brocadiaceae bacterium | reverse complement strand
AAAATCGAATATCGAACAAGGAATAACGAATATCGAATGATAAGGGATATTTCCCTAATAACCGTCAATGAATGCACGCAAACTTGATGCAAAAAATGAATTAGCGTTTAGTCACCGATATGGCAGTGAAACAGCGTGTCGTACCCCTACTTCGTAATTCGAAATTCCTTGTTCGATATTCGATATTCAATACACTGTTAAATTGTACCGTAACGTTGGTGATTTTCTCATTCCATATTCCTTGATTCGTTCGAGTTGTGTTTCATAACTTAACACCTATGGGCGCTATCCGGGTTTTGGGCAAGCGCCCCGGAAACCTCTCCGTGCCTCATTTACCGCCGGTATATCTGTACTACAATCTATCAACTTCTTGTTCGATATTCAATATGCGAATTATTTCATAATTTCGATATTCGTGTTTCGGATTTGGTTGCAGCCAGAGGCCGCGCCAGGCCAACTCCAGGCGTATTTCCTCGTTGTCGGGCTTTTTGCCGAGAAGGGTTTGGCGCTCCTTGATTGCATCGCCCAGGGCGTCGTCATTGTATGACGGCGCCCTGGCAAGGGCAAGGCGCGCCTCAAAGTCGGAAATCCTGCTTTCCGGTGGCACAATGGTTGTCTCCACCTTACAATGCGTGTGATGCCGCGTGCAGAGACACGCGAGTGCCGTAATGGTTAAATGGTCTTCACAAACAAGTCCACCTTACTTACTAGAAATACTTGCAATGTCCCACGTTTTTGCTATAGTGGACTTTACTCTGGGAAAGAATAACATGACGTAATCAGTTGTCACTACGGGGCGTATACAATCGGAAGCATTCTCCATTAATTTGAAAATTACACAAATTGAGGAATGTCACCATTATTACCAATCGTTAAAACACCCTTTACACGCTAGCCATGCTTGTCTCGTCAGAAAGGCCGGACAATGTATTCAAAACAGGCTACCAATACTGAGGAAACCAATATGGACAATACATCCAATAAGACAGACGTCTCAACCGCCAGCCTTGCCGAGCAAAAAGAACTGGAACTGCAAAAGTTCAAAGCCATCATAGATTCCTCTGATGACGCGATTATAAGCAAGACGTTGCAAGGCGTTATTCAAAGCTGGAACCGCGGCGCGGAAAGGATTTTTGGTTATACGGCCCAGGAAATGATCGGCAAGCCCATGACAATATTGATCCCGCAGGATCGTGCGGGTGAGGAGCCAGATATTTTGTCGCGCATCTCACGCGGTGAAAGGGTTGAACACTTTACAACGGTACGCAAGCGCAAGGACGGGAGATTGATCAATATTTCCGCAACCATATCTCCTATTTATGACGCGCAAGGAAAAATCGTTGCCGCCTCTAAAATCACACGCGACATCAGCGATGAGAAGCTGAATGCGTCTACGATTGCTGAAAGAGAAGGCAGGCTGAGCGCAATCCTGAACACGACGGTTGACGCCATTGTTACTATCAACGAGAACCGAATCATTGAAACTTTTAATCACGCGGCAGAAGTAATTTTCGGCTATAACGCTTTTGAAGTGATTGGCAAAAACGTCAATATGCTGATGCCTGAGCCGTATCACGGCAACCACGAGCAGTACGTCACAAACTACCTGACCACCGGGGTGAAGAAAGTCATCGGTATCGGCAGGGAGGTTGTAGGCAAACGCAAAGACGGCAGCACCCTCCCAATTTATCTTGCAGTCAGTGAGGTGAAACTGGAGAACCGCCGTATTTTTACCGGCATTATCCGGGACATAACCGAACGTAAGGAAAATGAAGAAAAGTTAATACAAGAATATAAACTGGCAAAACTTCATGCGACCATCGGTAGGGAGTTAATCCAAAATGCCGATTTGAGCCGCATCCTGCAATCGGTTGCCGCCTTGTTGGTTGAGCATCTTGGAGTTGCTTTTGCGCGTATCTGGGTGTTGAAACAAGAGGAAGCCACATTGGAATTAAAGGCTAGCGCGGGCATGTATACCCACGTGGACGGCGGGCACGCCCGCATTCCGGTAGGCAAATTCAAATTCGGCTTGATTGCCGCAGAAGCCAAGCCGCATCTAACCAATTCCGTGCAGAGCGACCCGCGCGTCAGCGACCCTGAATGGGCCAAAAGGGAAGGCATGATTGCGTTTGCCGGTTATCCGCTTGTATCGGATGGACAGAACGTCGGGGTGCTGGCAATGTTTGCCAAACAACCGCTCTCCGTTTCGACTTTTGACGCCCTGGCCTCGGTTGCAGACGGGGTTTCTTCCTGCATCGGTCGCAAACAAGCGGAGGATTCCCTGAAAAAAGCCAAGAAAGAAGCGGAGGACGCGAATGCCGCCAAAAGCAACTTCCTCGCGAACATGAGCCATGAGATACGCACGCCCATGAACGCGATCATAGGAATGGCAGACCTGCTTTCGGACACGGAACTGAACAAGGAGCAGCGCGAATACGTTGATATCTTCAGGCGTGCCGGTGAGACGCTTCTGATCCTTATCAACG
This sequence comes from uncultured candidatus Brocadiaceae bacterium, assembly GCA_964355695.1. Classification (GTDB taxonomy): domain Bacteria; phylum Planctomycetota; class Brocadiia; order Brocadiales; family Brocadiaceae; genus JACVXV01. The sequence continues at coordinate 3,026 of CAYHFB010000288.1, read as the reverse complement.
ACATTCTGGATATTTCGAAGATTGAGGCGGGACTACTTGAGTTGGAAACCATACCTTTTGACTTACAGGCGCTTATCGACGGCATTCTTGAGATACTCGGCGTTAAGGCATTTGACCATGGGCTTGAATTAGTCGGTAGGGTCGCATTGGACGTTCCTCCGTATCTGCTGGGGGACCCTACGCGCCTCCGGCAAATCATCGTCAACCTGATCGGGAATGCCATCAAGTTCACGCAAAGCGGCGAGGTCGTGCTGGAGGTGAACAGGGAGTGCCGCCAGCCGGATACCGGCGCGGATTCTGGCGCGGACGTTTTGATTCACTTCACGATCAGAGACACGGGTATCGGCATTCCACGGGAGAAGATAAGCACTCTATTTAAAAGCTTCACCCAGGTAGACGCATCCACGACGCGCAAGTACGGCGGCACCGGCCTGGGGCTTTCGATCAGCAAAAGACTGGTGGAACTCATGGGTGGTCGTATCTGGGCTGAAAGCGAGCTTGGCAAGGGAAGTATTTTCCACTTCACCGTCCCCTTCGGCGTTGAGAGAGGAATGGTTAACCAGGCGGCAACACCGGTAAATCTGCCGGGAGAAAAAATACTGATCATTGACGATAATGCCACCAACCGCATGATTCTTAAGGAAACACTCCATTTGTGGGGCGTGACGGCAACGGCGTGCGAAGGGGGAGAGACCGGGCTGCGGGAACTCAGGAAGGCGCGCGCGGAGCGCGCGCCCTACAGCCTGTTGCTTCTCGATTTTCAGATGCCAGGAATGGACGGGTTTCACGTTGCGGAGGAAATCCGGAGAGATGACGGACTGAAAGACCTTGCGATTATCATCGTCTCCTCCGACCGGCGGGGTTTCAAAAGGGACCAATGGCAAGCGCTTGGAATATCCGGCTATGTGGTCAAACCCTTCAAACGTTCCGAGCTTCTGAGCGCAATCAAGGCGACGCTTGGAGTGCGGACGGTGATTGAAGACACAACAGCCGTCAAGGGTGTGGGTGCGGGTACGGAACGCGCTTTTGCCGTCCTCGTCGCCGAGGACAACGAGGACAACCGCTTGCTGATGCGGTCATACCTTAAGAAAACCCCGCATCGTGTGGAGTTTGCCGAAAACGGGAAAGAGGCAGTCGAAAAGTTCAAAGGCGGCGGCTATAACGTCGTGTTTATGGACATCCAGATGCCGGTGATGGATGGTTACGCGGCAACGGCTGAAATCAGAAAATGGGAGAAGTCAAACGGCCTGGTCAACACCCCGATAATCGCCCTGACCGCCCATGCACTAAAGGAGGACGAACAAAAAAGCCTCGACGCGGGTTGTACCGCCCACCTAACAAAGCCGATCAAAAAGACC
>CAYHFB010000288.1:0-1568 GCA_964355695.1 uncultured candidatus Brocadiaceae bacterium | reverse complement strand
AACACGTAGGGCAAGGCTTCAGCCTTGCTGCTGTTCTTCGTAATTCGAAATTCCTTGTTCGATATTCGATATTCGTTATTCATTGCACGGTTACCTATTTTCACGCACATTTAGGCCATATAAATAGCAGGAGATATCACCTTATGAGCATTCTGGTTGTAGACGATTCGCTTGACAGTTTGAAACTCACCGAAGTCTACCTTAAAGGCAGTGACTCCGGCGAGGTATTTTGTTGCACGTCCGCCGCAGAGGCGCTCCGCTTTCTCGGACTGTCGGGGGAGACACCCCCAAATAAACAGGTGGACTTGATACTCATGGACATTGTTATGCCGGAAATGGACGGCATTGAGTTGGCTGCGGTGATAAAGAAGAATGAAGCCTTCAAAGACCTTCCCGTAATCATGCTTACTGCCCAGGACAGCGTAAAAGACTTGCAGCTTGCCTTTGCCGCCGGCGCCATGGACTATATCACAAAACCCGTCAACAAATACGAGCTTGTAGCGCGCGTCCGGTCGGCTCTGAGATTAAAGCATGAAATGGACCAAAGAAAGGCGCGTGAAAAAGAACTGACAGAAACCTTGCATCAATTGGAAGCGGCAAACAGTATGTTGAAAACGCTTTCGGCTATCGACAGCCTGACAAACATTGCAAACAGGCGTTTTCTTGACCATTACCTTGACGAAGAGTGGCGCAGGGCTTCCAGAAGCGGGACATATCTGTCCGTCATCATGTCCGATATTGACCACTTTAAACTGTATAACGATAATTATGGACACCAGATGGGCGACGAGGCATTGAAAAAGGTCGCCGCCGCTTTGAAGGTAACCGTTCACAGACCCGGTGATTTGGTTGCGCGATACGGAGGAGAGGAATTTATCGTGGTGTTGCAGGATACCGATATACACAGCGCGATACAGCTTGCGGAGAAGATGGCTATTGCTACATTTTCTTTGAACATTCCCCATGATAAGTCCTCATTCAAATGCGTCACCCTGAGCGTAGGCGTCTCATCGGTAATTCCGAATAAGGACTTGTTGCCTGAAACGCTCATCTCTGAAGCCGACAAAGCGCTTTACAAGGCAAAGGCAAACGGCAGGAACAGGGTGGAATGTTTTCAATAAGATTGAAAACAAGGAAAGCGCTATAGGTAAACGTAAGTTGCGATTAACAAAAAATCGAATATCGAACAAGGAATATCGAATATCGAATGATAAGGGAAATTTCCCTAATAACCGTCAATGAATGCACACAAACTTGATGCAAAAAATGAATTAGCGTTTAGTCACAATTGTGGCAGTGAAACAGCGGGTCGTACCCCTACTTCGTAATTCGAAATTCCTTGTTCGATATTCGATATTCGATATTCAATACACGATTAAATCGTACCGTATGCCGGTGATTTTCTCACTCCATTTCCTTGATTCATTCGAGTTGTGCTTCTTAACTTAACACCTGCGGGGTTAGCCCCATACGTGTTAAGTTAAGAAAGGTAGAACACCAATTCATCCTGCTGAAAATCAAGACTTTCGGGCAGACAATATCTTTCAAGTTTGAGTTGCCGTGCAAGG
>CAYHFB010000287.1:0-5523 GCA_964355695.1 uncultured candidatus Brocadiaceae bacterium | reverse complement strand
CAATCGGTTGATCGTCTGGCGTAAGATTGTCCTGTTTTTCTCGTAAACCACGAGATTTGTTTGAATACCAGCCATAGTAACGCACCATCTGAAATGATTTTTCCGGGATGTGCTGGGTAATGGCGGCAATGAACTCCTCCGCCGTGTATATCTGAAAGTTTTTTTTACTTTTGCCTTGAGACATTTTAGAGCGATAAATTACCGTGCCAGCCTCCTGGTTATAGGTCAGCTTCTCAAGGGCGAAGCTGTTACGAATAATATATTGGGCGAGTGCCACCCGTCGTTTTTCGTCATCTCTTGCAATCCGTGCCTTATTGTGAACGCTGAAACCGGAGTGGCTCCAATCCATAAGTTTCTTGATTATGTCATCAGCAGGCAATGGCAGTAATGCGCCGTGTGCTCGAAAGACTGGGACTTGTGCTTAATGAGAGCAAGACTCGCATAGTGAATGCCGTGAAGGAAAGCTTCACTTTTCTCGGTTTTGAACTTCAATATGGGGAAAAGTAGAAAAACTGGCAACATCTATCCCCATGTACAGCCCTCACGGAAAGCCCTGAAAAAGATCAAGGACAACGTTACTGCCTTAACCCATAGGCGAATGACGCCGATGCCGATGAGCGAGATAATGAAGAAGGTCAACACCGCTCTACGGGGCTGGATTGGCTACTTTCATTATCGGAATTGCAGCAAGGCGCTTGTGAACCTCAAGTTTCATGTGGAAGCGAGAGTGCGGACGCACCTGCGCAAACGGCACAAGGTCAAAAGCAGGGCAGCGGGGTTTCCGAGGTTTGCCAACAGGTCTTTGTACGAAAAGTACGGGCTCTATAAAGTGCCGACGACAGCGGGCTGGACTAAGGCGCATGCTTGACGGCGAAGAACATCGGAAAGCCGTGTGTGGGAAAACTGCAAGCACGGTTCGATGATGAGGGGCAGGGTAAAACCTGCTCCTTACTCTACCCACGATTTCCCCCTTTTATGCACTAAATACCAAAATACATTCCGTCCGCATTCGTTTGCCCAAAGCACTTGCTTTGTCCGAGGGCATTGGCAGGTAGCGGCTTGAGGCAGGCAATTCTCGTTCATGCTCACTAACCAAGTGCAGTCCTGAAAGCGTAGCTGCCTTTGCTAGCGCGGAAGAATTCTTTATAAACACCCCGTGAAGGCAAGAATTACCAATTACAAAAACAGCCCTACCATTGGGTTTTACAACTCTTTTAACTTCAGAAACCATATTGAAGAGGTCGTCCGCATAGCGCTCAATTATTAGACTATATTTACATGGTAATTCTTTGATATCCCCAAAAGATGGAATCATTTTCTGCCTATCAAAGTGCGATTTCACATCAGGTGATCTTTCCGCGCCAATACTTACAGAGCGTATCTTCCTAATATCGCTTATACGATAGCCAAGCCAAACAAGCGAAAGTTTGTGACCCCTCAGATAGTCAATTGCGTTTAGATAAGGCGGAGACGTCATTACGGTATCTACAGAATGGTCCTTAATTTCTTTCAATAATCTCGCATCACCACGTGAAACTGACACACCGGGCATTGCCGGTAAATCATGTAGTTGTTTTCTAAGTTGAATAACAGCTTTTTGAAAGCCGGCTAACACGTCATAATCGTTGGTGTCAGCCACCTTATGAGGCCTGCTATGAGAAACGTCTCTGGCCAGAGACGCACCACGATCTTTAGTTACAATAATCTTACTCATACCCAGCCTTAAAACATTGGCTTCCCTTGGTGCAGATTTAAGTTTCCTATCTGTAAAAAAAACATATGCCAATTTTCGAAGTGTGTTGATTTGTAAAGGTGCAAACCAAAACTTAATAAAATCTGTGGTCTCTGAATCATTATCAATCCATGGCAACGTAATTCGGTCAGACGACAAGTTTTCCAATTTTTTAACCAGGTAACCGGTTAATTCATCAAGAACTGATAAATCCACAGATGTCGTGCTCACGCTTGTCATTAATACGGCCAATGGATCAAGATCAAAACCAATGGCCCGGTGACCAAGTGCTGCCGCTTGACTAATAACGGTTCCCGATCCGGCCATTGGATCAAGGACGAGTGACCCTTTTCGTAAAGACTTAAGATGCTCTAACGCGAGTTCTGGTGCCATGCGTGCCGGGAATGGATGTATGTTAGTTGTCCTTGTGCTCATTAAAGCTCCTGCGGCTTATTTTATTGAAAAACCCAAAGGTATTTTATGCAAGGCCTGAGCATGATTGCAACCTGCTCTGGCGATACTTCGAGTTTTGAAGGGTGGGCTGCCTTGCATCTAAGTTTGAAACAATCATGATACAAGGAATGCAAAGCATTTGTATCATAGAACCCTCTCAAATTGCCGAGAACCAATAATTCATTTTCCATATAGTAGACATGCCAATCTGATTGATTAAATGGACGATCCGGCTTTTTAATATCTTTTTGCCGAAAGCCATATTTCTTTAATTCTTGGTTTTGTGTTGTCGTAGATGTAATACTATCGATCCATTCGCACCATTTTTTTTCATCCGAATCAGCGCGATCCCATAACCTTATCCATAATCTTTCAATTGCCATACAAAAAAGCTGAATAACAGCCGAGCGGTATTTACCAATCTCAATTACCGCTATTGTTTCCTCTAAGTAATTGGCAAGCTCATCTGATATTGATGAACCATACTCTGAAATTCTTTGCCTAATTGATTCAGCAAATTCCCTTGGTGTACGCGTATTAAACTCAATAGTAAAGACTGAGTCTTCAAATGTTGGCGGTCTAAAAGTGCCAGCAAATAAACTGTCTGGATTAAATCTAAACTTGTCTGACATATCTATCCCAGATTTCGCGAAAACATTTTAACTATAAGTTGATCCGAAAATTCGTACCATCCATAACCACGCTTCGTTATGATAGGGGAATTATAGGGCCTTCTTGCAATACGTCGTATCGCCTCTTTTTCTGAAGCTGTAAGTTTAGTCTTTGCATCTATGGTATTCATTCCATGTCTTAATAGTTTCCTGAGTGCCTTCTGCTCTAATACGGTTAGTTTGCAGTCATGGAGGACATGCGTGAGTGTTCCATCACCAAAAGCATATAAGCGTTCACGAACCATTGTCCTATCAACTTGGCGTTGTTTAAAAGCCGCTGTTTGCCACGCATCATGAGCAATCATTTCTATGCGCCGAGGTATTCCACTTGAAGCATGGAATATCAATTGACGTGCATCTTTACTAAATATTTTGTCTGAGGCTATATGTGCGCTTGTTGCGGCTTGACACTTTTCAATAATATATTGTTCAACTTCATCATAATCTAAATTATAAGAATCGCATATTATAAAACGCCCCCCAAGTAGTTTGGGAGCCCGTACCCTAATAAAATCAAGACATGGCTGCGTACCGGCCAATATCAAAGAAAGGCCCGTCTTCGTTGTTTCAGACCAATTTTTAAAAATATCAAGTACGTCAAGTCGTACCTGTAAGGGAACTTCGTCATTCACTAACATCACTTCAATTTCATCAATTAAAACAGCGCCTGGAGTTGAGTCAATAGTCCCTGCGAGCTCTTTAAATAAGGTCGAGATTGGTCGATCATTCATGCTCTTCATAAACTTACGATATTCTGCATCAACCACTAATGGATGCTCAGAACCTTTTCGACCTTTAAACTTTGCATCTTTTTTAAAGAGTTGTTGAGCTATGTCCATTATCAAGGTAGCGCAATAATTTGTAGCAGGTTCTTTTATAACTTTTAATACTTCCTTGAATTTATTGTTTTCTAACTTAACATATGCAGTCGCCTTTTTATTCAACTCAGCTTTATTATAAATATTTCTTAATGTCGCACTTTTCCCGCCGCCATAAGAGGCAATAACCATAACATGACATACTTGTGGATTCACGCCGACCTGGTTTCCAAAAATCAATTTTGCAACTTTATTAACTAACCCCACATTGACAATGGGTTTTTGCTCTTGGTTCTGAAATGGATCATCAGTCCCTTGCCGCACAAATGGGTTTTCATAATTTCCCAAATTTTCCAAGAGTTCTTTATAAAGGCATAGATCATTCCCTCATAAGTGACCGTGTAAGTGAAAAAGCACTGTAAACAGTTCCATTATGTTCTATTGTTTTGACACCAAGCGCCTCCGCTGCCGATTGTATTGTTGCATGTAAAAACAGAAGCCCCCTGTCTCGAAGTCCAATCATGTTGTTGGTTAAATTGTTTGCCATTTCTGGTGTAAGATATGGGATGACATCATCGAACGAAATAATTGATATTTCTTTATATATTGGCACTTCTTTTTTAAGCCGCTTTACTATTGATTGTATAGTGTTTAAGAAATCTGACTGTTTGTTGTTTAATGTAGCTATGGCAGACTTTGTCTGCGGCGGTAGTTCTTGCTTTTGTTCAGTAAGTGGTTTCTGAGAAGCGCTTTTCAGAAATATTCTTAAAAAGGCTTCCATTGTTTGTCGGCGAGTAAGACTGCCGCTAATTCTCTTTCTAACCATTAGCTGTAGAACAGGTCCTTTCAGTTCAGTCACCGTCATTTTTTTACCACTAGGATTTACCTTAATAACGATTTCACGCAAAACCTCAAATACTGGGTTAGTTGATATTAAAAATTCAAAAAAGCTCGGCCAATACTCCTTTGCATAGAAGATATCCAATAACACTGATGGCTCAGTATTTGGCTCATATTTTATCGCAAACATATCAAGTCCGTCTTTTGTTAATACATTTAGATTGATCAGAGAGCTTACGTATTCCTTGGCTGTTTTTTGAGAACACTGAAATTTACGGGCGTATATGTCACGCAACCCGGAACGACTCTTTATCTTTGAATTTAAAACCACTTCAATAAGCTGAGGCAGCCTATCAACATTTATTCCTATGTATGGCAATTCAAGCTCTTGTTTTTTTGCACTCAACGTAACAACTCCGATTTTATATTCAGAACAAAAATGCGAATAATTATGTGGAATGGTAATAAATGGGGACACATCCCATTAAACTACCTCTTCTTTTTCCACATACTTCACGCCCTTTATCTCCTTAAAACCCGCATCCCGCATCCTGCGTCCAACAAACTTATGAACGTGGCAGTATCCAATACATTCTTTCATAACGCCCCCTGGCCACCTCTTATCTTAAGAGGGGAATAACAAATCTGCCAAAGCTGAGGAACGTGGCGAAAGGCGTTAAGGCAACATAGCACAATTACATAGAGGTTGAAAGTGGAAAAATGTAAACTATAGGAGAATTTAATTAATGATGGGGTGTTTTTAACCGAGGACTAACGGGGAATGACTTTCGATGATAGGAAATTGCTTTTTACCATGAGGTATCCAATATGGCAAAAACGAAGAAAATTGCAAGTGTTTTTTGTAAAATTTAAAACCAAAGCAACGGAAGCGGGAAAGAATGGTGTGGAATTGTAGGAGAAATAGGAGAATTGTCATGCGATGGGTAATGTGCAGCACATTACCCGATTTTTTTGACAAAAAAGGGCAAGACCATCCCTATGACCTGTA
>CAYHFB010000286.1:0-5543 GCA_964355695.1 uncultured candidatus Brocadiaceae bacterium | reverse complement strand
CGGAAATCAAGAAGCATTAATTACTGCAATCAATGAATACTTAGAATTTGATAAGCATTACCTTTTGGATGGACATTTCTGCTTGTTGGATCAAGACAAGCAAGTTACTAAAATACCACTTTCAACCTATACAGCAATATCTCCTATGGCTGTTCTTTTATTATACGACGATCCTCGTCACATTTATTCTCGGCTTAAGGAAAGAGATAAAGAGCGATACAATATGGATTTACTAGTGTCTTTTCAGCTAGAAGAAACACTTTACTCTGAATCAGTTGCAAGCGGCTTAAACATACCCTATCTAAAAGCGAACCCTTTTATGGATAGCGAAAAAATTGATAAATTTGTTGTCAGTTTGCTTTAAAAAGGAGTTATTATGAAAGCACTTCTAGATACAAATATTCTGATACACCGAGAGGCCACTAAGGTAGTTAATGAGGAAATCGGAACTCTGTTTAACTGGCTGGATCGACTGCATTACGTGAAGTGTATTCACCCTCTTTCTTTGGCCGAGTTAAGAAAGCACAGCGATGAAGCAGTTGTAAAAACAATTCAAACGAAGCTACAAAACTACAATACCCTAAAAACGGAGGCACCAGAGGTTCAGGAAATTACTGCGATTAGAAAAAAATATGATCGTAACGAAAACGATAATATTGATACATCTTTGCTTAAAGAATTGTTCTGTAAAAGAGTCGATTGTCTAATAACTGAGGACAGAAAAATACATGAAAAAGCTCAAGAACTTGGTGTATCCGATCTTGTCTTTACAATTGATGACTTCCTAGAGAAAGTTATAGCTGAAAATCCTGGCCTGTCTGAATATAAAGTTCTGTCAGTAAGGAAGGAGTATTTCGGCAACATTAATATTGCCGATCCCTTCTTCGATTCATTTAAAGAGGACTATAAAGGGTTTCAAGAATGGTTTAATAAAAAAGCTGATGAAGTCGCATATATATGTTACTCAGAAACCAATGCTATATTAGCTTTCCTTTATATAAAAAGAGAAAACAAAACCGAGAACTATAGCGATATTACACCAACACTGTCTCCGAAAGTCCGTTTAAAAATAGGTACACTAAAAGTTAATTCTAACGGATATAAGATAGGTGAACGCTTCCTAAAAATAATTTTTGATAATGCGCTTAGAAATAAGGTTGACGAAATTTATGTAACTCTTTTCCAGAAAAGAGAGGATCACGAACGGCTTATTGGGCTTATAGAGGATTGGGGATTTAAATATCACGGCATTAAGAATACGCCGTCCGGTAGCGAAAAAGTATTTATTAAAGATTTTCACCCGTCCCCAGACCGTGAATTTCCTAAAAAAACATATCCATTCATTTCAACCGACCGGCGATATTTTATTGTACCGATTTACCCTGAATATCACACTGAATTATTGCCAGATTCCATTCTAAATAATGAGTCTCCACAAGAATACATAGAGAGCGAACCGCATAGAAATGCGATTCAGAAGGTTTATATATCAAGATATGTATTCCGCGACCTAGTACCAGGAGATGTCATTCTATTTTATAGGACGGGTGGTTATTATAAGGGCGTTATGACAACGATTGGAGTAGTAGATAGCGTAGTTGCTGATATAAAGAGTGAACACGACTTTATTAGACTTTGCAGGAAAAGAAGCGTCTTTAACGATGTTGAATTAAAAAAACATTGGAACTGGAACTCTGGCAACAGGCCATTTGTTGTGAATTTTCTGTACCTGTATTCATTTCCCAAAAGACCGAATTTGAAAGCTCTTATTGATTTGGGGATAATAACAGATATTTCAAGTGTGCCAAGAGGCTTTGAACAAATAGAACCGAATAAGTTTAAAATTATTATGGAGGTATCTAAATCTGATGCAAGTTTTATTATCAATTAAGCCAGAGTATGCAGAAAAGATTCTCCACGGGGAGAAAAAGTACGAGTTTAGGAGAACTATATTTAAATCACTCGATGTCACAAAGATTGTTATTTATGCAACAAGCCCAGTTAGAAAAATCATAGGAGAGTTCGATATTGATTGTATCATATCTCTTGAGATAGATAATCTTTGGGAAAAAACAAAGCATCACGCAGGGATAAATAAGCAGTTTTACGATAGTTACTTTCATGGGAAAGAAATCGGGCACGCAATTAAAATAAAGAGAGCAAAAAGATATCTCAAGTATTTAGAGCTTGGCGATTATGAAGTTAGATGTGCACCGCAATCATTTGTTTATCTTAGTGCTTAGATATATGACTTAACTATCGGAAGGAGATATTTGCACTTAATACCTCCTCCACTCTTTGGTTAAGGCTGGATGGAATGTCGAGCGGCACACTCGTGGAAGAGGACTTCTTCAAGGGTTAATGTGGGACAGTGCCTATTTAAGATGCCCTTTGCAGTAAATCCAAGGATGGGGAGTTTAAAGAAAATCAGGTAGAATGAGTTTCAACAAGAAACTTGGCGCTATGAGTTTTTTACAAAGAGGATAAGGGAGGAACTTATGGAAACAAGGACTGAATATGAAAAGAGTATCCTTAAGGAAGTTCGGAAAATGCCTGTCGAGGTGGCTTTCGCAGGTTGTGATGATCATTCACTCGTTAAAGGAGGGTGTATTTTCTTTGAAAGTGCGTCACATGAAGCGTGGGGACAAAGAGTGCGGTCTCTGCGGCATTTGGAAGGATGAGCGCCCGGCGGTAGAGATAATTAAAGAGAGCCGGTAACACTTTTGTTTTTTGAAAAACAACCCCGGAGGGAGGAAATATTAATAGCTAAAACACCAAACACGATAAGAAAGCTCCAGAGGAGCAATATATGATTTACACGCCGTCTATGCCGCTCCTCTGTAGAGACGCCCTGCCAGGGCGTCTCTACTTAGTATTGGTGTAGATTTTTCTATTAATATACCGCTCCTACCGGAGCTTTTCAGGGTTCTTTAAAAGGACTATGGAAGGGAAGCAGTGTTGAAGACTCATTGTTCTTTGAGGCCAGGAACCACCTCTTCCCTTATGAATCCCGTTGATGTGTGTAAGTATTTATAATCAAAGATGCCAAGTTGCAATAACCGTATAAGGAGAGAGAAATCACTGATGGGAAGAAAAAACCACATAATATTACCAAAAGACAAAATTGCCGAATTTTGCAAACGATGCCACGTACGCAAGCTGTCTCTGTTTGGTTCTTACCTGCATGGTAATTTTGGGGCAGAAAGCGATGTAGATATTCTTGTTGAGTTTGAGCCGGGTCATATTCCAGATCTCATAACCTTATCTGGTATGGAGATTGAATTAAGCGAAATCAGCGGGCGCAAAGTGGACTTGAGGACTCCTGAAGATTTAAGCCGCTATTTCCGCAAGGAGGTAGTCGAGTCGGCAGAGGTACAATATGTACAGTAAGGAAGATATTGTACGGTTGCATCATATACTTGATACTGCGAAAGAGGCCGTCTCTCATAATCAAACTTGAAGAAATACCTTTCCTTGAAAACAAACCATGAAAAATATAGACAAGCTCATTATCAATTCCCCTTACGAAGAACCACGGCAGTATTGGGAATACCTGCGTGATACACGGGAATTTGTTTTACAGGAAGGCCGCAGGCCCGCGGGCTATATTGTGGCTTCCGAAAATTCCAAGTCGTTTGACGAACCGGGGGCTTTTGTTGAGATTGAACTGGTAAACACCATTCGGCCACGGGTTGACAAGTGGAGATGGCAGGGTTATCCTGGCGTTACCGGTATTACCAAGAGATTGCTGCAACACTGGCAAGACCTCGAAGAACGTAAAGACCGCAGGTTTTTCTTTTGCCAGTTAGAGGCCATTGAAACCCTGATTTGGCTTACTGAGGCGCCGGATGCTGACCGCACGGGTATTGATATTCCAGGCGATGGTGGAGATTTTTCACGATGGTGTAGTAAGATGGCGACGGGTTCGGGTAAGACCATTGTCATGGGTATGCTCATTGCCTGGCAAGTACTGAATAAGGTAGCCAACGGTAAAGACACACGGTTCTCCAAAAATATTTTGGTTATCGCGCCGGGTTTGACGGTTCGCAACCGCTTATCAGTGTTGAATCCTTTCGGCAAGGAAAACTACTTTGAGGAATTCAACATTGTTCCTTCCTGCCTCATGGAACCTTTGCGGCAAGGCAAGGTGAAAATCATAAACTGGCATGGTTTGGCATGGGACAGCGAAGAAAGGTTGTCCAGGAAAAAGACCGTTGATAAGCGGGGCGCTAAAAGCGATGAGGCGTACGTACGGGACGTTCTGGGCGATATGGCAAATACAACCAACGTTGTCGTTATCAACGACGAAGCACATCATGCCTGGCGTATTCCGGTGGAGAGTAAAATTAAGGGCGTTAAGAAGGAAGATATTGAAGTAAGCACCGTTTGGGTGGGTGGATTGGACAGGATTCACCGGGCAAGGGGAATCATCAGGTGTTTCGACTTATCGGCCACGCCATTTGCCCCGTCAGGCAAAAAAGCAACGGAAGAGGCTTTGTTTCCATGGATAATCAGCGATTTCGGATTGAATGACGCGATTGAGTCGGGGTTGGTAAAAACGCCAAGGGTGGTAATTCGTGATGACGCGAAAGTGGATGACAACCTGCGTTCTCGTCTCTATCACATCTACATGGACGCCACCGTGAAGGATGACATCAACCACAAGGCAGAAGAAGGAGAACCGCTTCCTGACCTCATAAAAAACGCCTATCTGCTTTTAGGTAAGGACTGGAAGGCCACGAAGGACGATTGGGAAAAGGCGGGACACAAAATTCCACCGGTGATGATAACCGTTGCAAACACCACGTACACCTCTGCACGCATAAAATATGCCTTTGACCACGACGCTTTTATGCTTTCCATATTCGGGTTGAGTGATTTATGCGACAAAGAAAAAACGTTACAGATAGACAGCAGCATTTTAGAAAAGGCAGAGGCGGAGGCGGAGGAAATTGAGATTGCAACGGCAGAGGTTGAGGAGGACGGCGATGACCAGCCGAAAGAGAAAAAACGAACGAAAAAACAACAAGCGGAATTGCTGAGACGGACGGTTGACACCATCGGAAAGAGCGGAGAACCCGGCGAGTACATACAAAATGTGATTTCTGTGGGCATGCTCAGCGAGGGTTGGGATGCCAAGACGGTCACACACATCATGGGCTTGCGGGCATTTAGCAGTCAGTTATTATGTGAGCAGGTGGTAGGCCGTGGTTTACGGAGGACTTCTTACGACGTGGGGAAGGAAGGCTTATTCGAACCGGAGTATGTCAACATCTTTGGTGTTCCGTTTACCTTCCTGCCACATGAAAGCGGGAGCGATGGGCCACCGCCCCCGCCGCCTCCACCCAAAACACGGATTGAGCCCGTCAAAGAAAAGGCGGAACACGTAATTACTTTCCCCAACGTTCTGCGGATTGACCACGTGTACAAGCCACAACTGACGATTAACCTGGAAAAAGTCAAACCACTTGAACTTGACCCTTACGAATCAATAACAGAAGCGGAACTGGCTGCTATTATAGCAGGCAAGCCAAATCCTGCGG
>CAYHFB010000285.1:0-5572 GCA_964355695.1 uncultured candidatus Brocadiaceae bacterium | reverse complement strand
AAGATATTAGGCCGTTAATCGTAAGCCATATCAAAAGATGTGTATAAACCTAATGTTTATGGTGCAGACCATGGCGGAATGCCTTAAAACCGGGAGGTCTTATCTGAAAATTTCTATTGCAGAATGACTACCGTTTTGTTAGAATTTGCCTAAGTTTGGCGATAAATAGCTGTAATATCTTAATCATGCGTTCTTTGAACGCATTATTTTTTTTAGGGGAAAAACGTTATGAAAAAAGACATTCATCCGGTGTATGTTGAAACCTTAGTTGCCTGTGGATGCGGAGAATCCTTCAAAACCAGGTCAACAAAAACAAAGATTGCCGTGGAAATCTGCTCGAAATGCCATCCGTTTTACACGGGTAAGCAGAAGTTTAATGATGCCGCAGGCCAGATCGAGAAATTCCAGAAGAGGTTACAAAAGAGCCAGAAGGCTGAAGAAGCTGTAAAATAAAAATGAACGAAAAGCTATTAAAAAAGCTGGAGCAGATGCACACGCGATATAGTGAGCTGGAGAAATTGCTGTCGGACCCCGATGTTATTTCTGATACCGGCCGCTATACGGCGTATATAAAGGAGCATGGCAGCCTCTCGAAGATGGCGGGTAAATACCAGCAACTGTCGGAAATAATCTCAGGGAAAAAGGAAACCGAGGGACTTCTGGCGCAGGAAGCAGATAAAGAGATGGCCAAAATGGCCAGGGATGAGCTGGGTTTGCTGGTAAAGCAGGAGGAAGACCTGTTTGACGAAGTCAAGGGCTTGCTTGTCACCGAAGATGCCGTTTCCAGTAAGAACGTAATTGCAGAAATCAGGGCGGGAACGGGCGGCGGCGAGGCGGCTATCTTTGCTGCAGACCTGTTTCGCATGTACACCCGGTACGCTGAAAATCAGGGGTGGAAGGTGGAACTTTTTGACAGCAACGAAACCGACCTGGGTGGATTCAAAGAGGTGACATTTTCCATAGAAGGACGCAATGTGTACCAGAAATTGCGCTTCGAAAGCGGCACCCACCGCGTACAAAGGGTGCCGCGCACGGAGGCCAGCGGCAGGGTTCATACCTCAACGGCCACGGTGGCTATTCTGCCGGAAATTGAAGAGGTGGAATTTGACATTAACCCAAACGATTTACTCGTGGATACCTTCCGGGCGTCAGGGCCGGGGGGGCAGAAGGTCAATAAAACCAGTTCGGCGGTCAGAATTACCCACGTACCTACCGGATTAGTCGTTAAGTGCCTTGACGAGAAATCCCAGCACAAAAACCGCGCTAAGGCCATGCGTATTCTGAGAACCAGGATGTATGAAATGTTTGAAGCGCAGAAGAGAGACGAGAGAGACCAAATCAGGCGCGGCCAAATCGGGACAGGTGACCGCAGTGAAAAAATCCGCACCTATAACTACTCGCAAAACCGGGTAACCGACCACCGGATAAATTTCTCCGTGCACAACCTTGAACAAGTCATGATGGGCCTCCTTGATGACGTCCTTAATGCACTAATGAACTATTACAAAGAAGAGCAGTTGAAGCACCTGGCGGAAAGTTTGTAATAAACGATTCTTTTCTGATTTTTTGTTTGTATCATAAATTACCGATGCTGTTGGAAAGTATGAGAACTATGGCCACAGATAAAGGCACCGTGTTCGGCCTTATTCAGTGGGCAAGCGCATTATTAAGCAACCATCATATCGACTCCCCTCGCCTGGACGCAGAGATTCTCTTATCCCATATCATGGGTTGTGAGCGCATCGCCCTCTATATCCACCCATCTAAACCGCTAAATGCTGATATTATCGCGCAGTATGAATCCGTTATTCAGAGGCGCGCACAGCGGTTTCCCTTGCAGTACATCACGAACCGTGTGGAATTTATGTCGCTCGACTTCTACGTGGATGAGCGGGTATTAATACCGCGGCCGGAAACGGAAGTGCTGGTGGAGGCTGTTATACAAAGGGCACGAGCCATGCCGGAAACTAATAAAATCGTTATTATCGACATTGGAACGGGTAGCGGTAACATTGCAGTATCCCTCGCAAAGCAACTGGAAAGCGCCAGGATATTTGCCATAGATATCCGCCCCGACGCCCTTGCCGTTGCAAAAATCAATGCCCAAAGGCATGAGGTGTCACACAAGATCACCTTTCTTTGCGGCGATGCCTTCCGGCTGCTTAAGGGGATGGGATCCGCCGCACAAGCCCACTTCGTTGTGTCAAACCCCCCTTATGTGGCAGAAGATGAATTTCCCTTGCTGCAGGAAGAGGTTCGGGATTTTGAACCCTATACGGCGTTGGTCAGCGGACGTGACGGCTTGCAAGCATTTAAGCATATCATTGCTAATGTTAAACACTGGCTCAAGCCGGGAGGTTTCATTGCCCTGGAGGTTGGAGATAAACAGGCGCATGATGTATCTCAACTACTGCAAAACACCGGTTGCCTTACCCATATTGAATTTTTACTGGATTATCAACAAATACCCCGCATAGTCGTTGCACAAATGGAGGAATATTGTGGAAAAAATCGTCATTGAGGGAGAACGCCGTCTCGAAGGCCGAACACGCATCAACGGGGCAAAAAACGCCGCATTGCCCATCATGGCCGCTTGTATCTTACTGCATGGCACTTCCCGCATAAAGGGCGTGCCGAACATTGTCGATATCCAGACGCAATCGGAAATCTTACAAAAACTCGGCGGGAAAATACAAAGGCTCAACGACGGCACACTCGAAATCACCTTCATGGACGGCGAGAACGACGACTCATTCACCGCGCCGTATGAGCTTGTCAGCAAGATGCGGGCGTCAATATGCGTGCTGGGGCCGTTGCTGAGTAAAAGACGCAGGGCAAAGGTGTCGTATCCGGGCGGTTGCGTAATCGGCCAACGCCCCGTTGACCTGCACATAAAAGGGCTGGAAGCCCTCGGTGCGCGGGTAGAAACGGAGGAGGGGTACATAAACGCCACGGCGGACGTGCTGAAAGGCGCCCACGTTTCTTTCGCGGGGAAAACCGTGCTGGGGACGTGCAACGTCATGTCCGCGGCCGTGCTGGCGGAGGGGACGACTACGATTGACTACGCAGCCTGCGAGCCGGAAGTGCAAGACCTCGCCCACTTCCTCAACAAAGCGGGCGCTAAAATTTCCGGCATCGGCGAAAGCAAACTGACTATTAAAGGCGTGCGCAAGTTGCACGGCATTGATTACGAGATTATCCCGGACAGAATCGAGGCGGGGACGTTTATGATCGCAAGCGCCATTACCAGGGGCGACGTCACCCTGGAAAACGTCCGTGCAGACCATTTAAGCGCCGTGATTGAAAAACTAAGAGAAATCGGCACGGAGGTAATTGTCACGGGAAACGAAATACGGGTGAGAGGGACAGGCGCGTACCGCACCACCGACATCACCACGTTGCCCTATCCTGGTATGCCAACCGACATGCAGGCGCAGTTTATGGCCTTGCTATGCACGGTAGAGGGTAAAAGCATCATCACCGAAAAGATATTTCCCGACAGGTTCATGCACGCGGCGGAACTGCGAAGAATGGGCGCCGATATCCGCATTGAAGGAACAAGCGCAATCGTCACGGGAATGCCCCATTTATCAGGCACCAACGTCCAGGTTTCCGACCTGCGCGCGGGCGCCGGGCTGGTACTTGCAGGCCTGGTGGCAAAAGGCGCAACGCACGTACACCGCATCTACCACCTTGACCGTGGATACGAACGGCTGGAAGAACGGCTCTCCATGCTGGGGGCGGCAATCAAGCGGACGGAGGAATGAGGCCGGAGCGGTAGTTTGCCTTGCCATGCGAAACTATTTGTACGAGAGTTTCATTTGACCCCATCCCCCATGTTCCCTTTCTGGGAGAGGCACAGGGGTGGGTTTTAGACATACTTCATAATGGTAACGACTCAGGTCTGTCTCATGCAAAGCTGCAAAGAGCGCAAAGAAAGGCATAAGCCCTGAATTGACGTAATCCTGTAAGCCATTGACACCTCGTTCAATTATGTTCCTGGGTATTTGATTTATTGATGATTGTATAGTACTGAGATACTGGGGATTTCCTCACCTCACCTCACTCACTCCATTCGTTCGGGTTGTGTTTCTTAATTTAACACGTTTTTTACATGCCAGGGGCGGGGAGACCCCGCCACTACGATGGTTGATTCCCCTGCGTACTCCGCGTCCTCTGCGGCAATGTCATTCCCTCCCCGCCGGCGGGAACAATGGCTTGCCATATTTTTCACCATACACGATCTTCTCCAGGGGAAACCTTGGCCTTTGCGGTGGGTCTTCATCGGGGTAGCCGATAGGGAGCAGTGCAACAATCTCAATGTTTTTAGGAATTTCAAGCAGTTTTTTTACCCTGTCATCATCAAACCACCGCACCCAACAGGTGCCTAATCCCAGTTCAACCGCCTGAAGGACTATATGTTCAATGGCGATGTCCGTATTTCCCGTGGCGGCAATCATTAAATGCCACTTGATGTCGGCAGTCATTCCATCCTTCTTTAGCGCCGGGACAAAAACCTCGCGGGTCTTTGCCGGCAGTGCGCCAGCCTCAATGAGTTCGTCAATCCGTTCAGGAAATTCCCCGAACGCCTTGATATCGGCGCAGCAGGCAATAATCACCGGCGCCTGGCCAACGTGACGCTGATTATAGGACGCGACTTGCAATTTCAGCCTCATGTCTGCATCCTTCACCACAATAAATCTCCAGGGTTGCGTGTTAGAGCCGGACGGCGCGAGCCGGGCACCCTCCAACAACTGCAATATCACGTCGTCGTCTATCAGATCAGGCTTAAACTTCCTGATACTACGGCGTTTCATAATGGCGTCTTTAATATTCATAATTCAATCACACCTCACGTAATTTTCCAGTAATGTTCAAAGATAATAGGGCGACCATTCAGGGTTACAATCGTTGGTGCGTGTGCAGACGGTTGCAAGGCAGGAGCCTTGCAGGCGGGCGCCGACCGTATCTATGCCGGGTATTTCGGAAAGCATGCAAAAGCTGACGAAACTTTGCTGCTATGCATTTATGGCAACGGATTTTCGTATCCTCTCAAAAAATCATGGTAAATACGAATTAAGTACCCGAAAGTATCTCGGAAAAAGAAGAAATGGTTTTTTCTCGAATGATTTGTGCCCGTGAGGGTAATTTGCATGCTTTACTGACTTTTAATCGGTTTTTTTTATAAAAACCCTTTCCCGTGGGAAGGCTCTTCCTTACGTTCTTTCTCTGATGAAATATCCAGACGCTTTGTACCGTCTTTGTTTTTCCCTGATTTGATTTTGGGTTTGCCTTGCTCACCTTTTAAACGATTGTTTTCGTCTCGCAATCGCTGATTTTATTCCTGAAGATCGCGAACGCTTGCCGCCTGATTTTCTATCAGATTAAAAAGGGCATGGATCGTCTCTTTTGCCTTCTCATCTTGAATGGTATCAAGATTAATATCCAATTGTATCCATTATGAAATTAGCATGTTACCTTTCGTTTTTCAACTCATTTTTGTTGTTTTTTATGAGAGTTAAGGATTCTTTAGCAATCTTTTACCATGAAATTTTGAGAGGATACTAAACAC
>CAYHFB010000284.1:0-5573 GCA_964355695.1 uncultured candidatus Brocadiaceae bacterium | reverse complement strand
CAATCCAAAAAAGCTATCCATTCGCTACTTGCCAGCGCCACTCCAACGTTCCGTGCATGGCCTGCATAGGCAAAATCAACTCTTTTATAGATTATAGGGATTGTCGCTTGCCGGTTACGGACAATCAATTCCGTTTTGTTGCTTTTGCTTGAATCAACGATAATGATTTCCTTCGGCGGCAACGATTGCATCTCAATACTTATCAAAAGCCTCACTATATACGCTTCTTCATTGAGTGCGGGTATAACAATGCTAATTTCCATGTTTCGTAATGTCTCTGTCCTAAGCGAGCTTTTTTATCATTTGCTCAAATAAAAATGAATCTTTCTTAAGTAGTGGAACAAACTATTGTCGGAGCGAATGCGAAACGCCCTTAAAAGCCAGAGCTTGAGTTTCGTTCCACAAGCAAAGCCGACACCATAATTCTTGTTTAATTTACTCCATCTTGCAACGATATCAGGGCAGTCGGCGGCAACGCGGAAGTACAAGCGCGTTACACGATCGAATATGACCTCCCGCGTCTCACCCTGATTACGCTAGAGAATAGTTTTTAACATATTGCAACCGTGTCAATCCTTACGCATCTCACCGGTATAGCCTAAAAAGTAATCCCTTATGCCCATGCATCCAGCACGTACAAGGTCAAATCTTCTTCTAAGTAAAAAAACACAACATCTAAAAAACCAAGAACTTAGAAAATAGGCTAAAAAAAAGATTTGCCCTGTTTTACCAAGGTGTTTCTTCCTAAGCAAAAGGCTATTTCTTGCAAAGTAATAATATGCCAAAGGGCTACGAACTCCTATAGACCGAGAAACCTTATGAAATATTTTTGATTCGGGAACCAACAGCAGACTATAACCGTTTTTTCTTATTCTTATTGATAATTCTACATCCTCGCACCAAGCAAAAAAGTTTTCATCAAATCCACCAAAAACTTCAAATATTTTTCTCGGTATCAGCATCATACATCCGACAACCCAGTCGGTCACATAAACATTTTTTTCTAAAGACTTGTTACTTCTCCTGAATCCTAAAAAGAAGCCAAGCTCTCCCCCGTCCCACCATTTAACGTCAGGCATGTTGGCATAATAGATTGAGCCACCAACCAGACCTGCATTATTGTCCGCCACAGCAACTCGTACCATTGGCTCCAAAAAACCTTTTTCACAAATAGTGTCGTTATTAAGTACGAGAAAATAATCCGCGTTTTCACGGGCGGCAAACTCCATCGCTACGTTATTTCCAGCACAAAAACCCAAATTAGAAGACGAACTTAGTATGCTGACGCCGACCGGACCGTTTTGACAAGGTTGGCTATCAATTATTTTACCGGGAAAAGCCTTTCTGCTTTCTAATACATAGAGAGAAAACAACATACCGTTTTTCTGAATCCACCTGCTCATTTCTTCAATTGAATTATCAGTCGAAGCATTATCCAATATCACAATATGCAGATTTTGATAGGTCACTTGTTTAAGAGAACTCAGGCAATCTATAGTATCTCGCCAGCCATTCCAATTAAGCAGAATTACATAAACACTTGGTGTTTTATTGGTTTTATTTATATCATTCATGGAGAAAAATACTTGTTGTGTTTCAAGTCAGCGAGTTAAGTCTTATTAATAAGACATTTTCTTTAGACGCGTTGTTACCTGGTAAGCAAATTTTTCTAATGCCGGGTCATTTCGAAATGCGTAAGCACGTCCCTTTTTTACCGTCTCCACAACAGAATAGATATCTGCATTATTTACGTGGAGTCCACAAAAATAAACAAGTGTCTTTACTATTTCATTAGGAGTATCCAGAAAGTCCTCATATTTGATCTCTATAGCGCTGTCCCCCAATGTTAGAATATGTGAGTGCGCCTCACTTGTATATTCCTCCCACAAATCAAATGCATTCTCTATATTTGCACAACGCAGTGTATCAGTAAAGCCACCTCGTTTAGGTCTCAGTAAATACAACGTCTTTCTCTTCCCATAGACTCCTTTGTAATTATCCAACAGCTTTTGCTGCCGTACCACTATACTTTTGGCAACATCAACACCATGCCTGTAAACGTGAATTACTTTCGCGTTTGGAAATAGCCTGAGCCATATTGGAAGAGTAAAGGTATTCCTTGGGTCTTTCCAACCCCAAGGAAAATCAAGATTAAATATGGAATGATATCGGAGGTATTTTCGCCAACCCAAAAAGGATATCGCCCGTGGGCTATTTATCAAAAACTGAATATAGTCCAACGTCAACCCTAAGACTTCTTCATTTCTCAACAGATAGCGTATTGTCCCAGGATTGTCCCATGCCCCACCACTTTGATGGAACAGCCAATTATTGATATTACAAAAAAAAGTCGCTTCATGATTGGCGTCTTTTTTTTCACCAACAAATAAACCCAACTTCCTCAGCATCTCTGTAATCATGCCGGTTCCGGAACGGTGCATACCAATTATGATGATGGGGGGATGCTTTAAATTGTTTGACATGGCTATCTCTGAAGGAAGGTAAATTGCTATTTAACATTCACCATAAAACTCTTTCAATAAGTTACTTCTACCTTTAACCAAATTCTGAAGCCACATTTCGTTCAGTTGCTTCACTCCAGAACCAATCTGTCCGTTTCTAAATGTTCTCGACTCTCGGCTGAATGCCTGCTTACAGACCTGTATGACAGAACTTTCATTCGAGTCTATCCCAAGATAATCAATTATTTTCTTTACGATATCATATTGCCTTTGAAAAGTACCGCCGCCTTTTTCCCCCACCAAGTCTTCAAATTTAACAATCAAACAATTCTGAGATTGTTTCCACTCCAAGACAGATTGAAAAGCATTATCAAGTCCGATAATGTTTCTATCGCATAAAGGTGCATAGCCTCCATAGAAAGCAAGCGACAACCTTTCTTCCTCTGAGAGACGCATAAAGTCTTTACGGAAAACATGGCCAGGTTTGACAACATAATGGAGAAATGAAACCAGCACGTCTTTCGGGTTTCGAATGATCACCAGGTGTTTGTAATCATGTTCCTGCAAAATTACGTCAAATGAATGAGAATAGGGAACATGACCAACCATCTGCATTCCATACGGAACCTTAAGGAGCCATTTACGGACAAGCTCTTCCGGCACCAGTTCCGGGGATGTCACGCCTATCGGCAAAAGCTTTTGATTATTACTGGGATTTGTGTACGAATAAAATTTTCTTTCCCAGTGGCGCATGACTACGTCGTGAATTAAACATGCGGGATTCCCTAAGCTTAACCTATTTAAAATCCTTTGAGAAATGGGTCTATTATCTGCGACATTCTGATAACCTAATAACGTTAAAACCCTGCTCAGCAGAAATGTACCGCTTTTGGGAATAGAATTACAAACGATTCTGTTGGATATGTTTTTCTTCAAAATTCAGGTCCTACCTATTTCGCATAACACAGAGACTTCAGCGGCCGCATTGATACTCCCGTATCTGTTTTTGAAACGGCACCCAATTCAAAAGAATACATAAAACGGATACAGCCAGAACCAGGACACCTGCATGGTATGCAAATTTCCACCAGTATTCAACCGGCTCATGCAGGAAGGCAAAGGCTTCTCCCAATCCAAACAGAGCGACAACAATCACCGATATCATTAAAACATTTTGACGGGTAATGCACAAAGAAATATGACTCCGCAATTCAAATCCCATAACAATGAGAGACATGCAGCTCGTGGCAAGCAGCGCCATCGGCGCGCCCACCAGTCCGAAAACGTATAAAAGAAGCGCTGACAGCAATACCTTTCCCAGTCCCTCAATAAAAACAATCTCTGAACTGAAATTGAAGCAACCAAAACCGTTCAGTACCTGCACCACGATGCTGCGCAGACTGCCTGCGAAAAATGCCATGCCGATTAGGAGCATGATACTTTGGTCAAGCGCAAAGGCTTTCCCCACCCAAAGAGAGACAAAGGAATGGTTCAACCCTACGTACGACACGAAACCAACCAGCCCCAAAAGGTATATCATTGCAAGCAGTTTGCCTGCCACCTCTCTCGTTTTTGCTTTATCCCCCTGCCCCACCAGATGGGAGAACGTGCAAAAAGTAGAAACATTGAGAACGTTCAGTATGTTACTAAAGACGTCAACGCCCTTTCGCGTCACCATATAGGCCGTAGTCATCTCGGGACGACAGAAAAGTGTTATCAGCAACGGGTCTGATTCTCTGGAAAGTACGTTTCCCAATTTGGCGAAAAATAATGCGCCACCTACCCGAAAAAACTCCCCTATAATGCCGCGGTCTATCCGTACCTTTGCGCACAAACCTCGAAACAACCTCATCGCCTGAACCGCACCGGAAATAAACGCCAAAACCTCCACGGCAAGCATCCCCACGGGAATAGATATAAGCCCTGCCCCCCGGTAAAGCAGAAAGATAGTCGCCGCGGCGCCGACAATCTGGAAAGCTGCCAGTGTTATGACCGTAAAAAGGGGGCGTAGCAATGCTTGTGCGAACCCCCTCAGACAGGTGTTTACTATTCCAACACCTGCAGAGAGAACGGCCAGTTGGAAACAACGCACGAGTTCCTTTTCACTGCCGCCCACAACCTTGAACATCCCCAGACAAAAGGAAAGCATCATTCCCAATGCTACGAATACGGAAGTTATGACGAGATACACAAACATGCCGTTCAGAAAGTACGCGCCCGCCTTGGGCAAATCCTGCTGCCCATACGCATGTGCAACCCGTTGTATCAGCATGTTGCCAATTCCGAATTGAAGCACGCCAAGCATAGCGAGTATGCCCCCGGAAGACAGCCATAACCCATAGAGGTGAGGACCGATAAAGCGCAGGTATAGCGGAACCAGTATAAATCCCTGAACTGTCATTATGCCGGTATTAGTGTAGCCGCCTAACGCCAACAACGCAGACGCCCACTTGAGATTTACCGGCTCTTGAAGTTTCTTTGAATATGAGTTCAAATTAAAGTGACTCTTCGCAAAATCGCAAGAATTTCAAAACAGTAGGGCGACCCTTTAGGGTTGCCACTCCTGGTGCGTGATCAGACCATTGCAAGGCTGAAGCCTTGCCCTACGTATAAAACAGCCACTGCATAGAATAGCACATTATTTTCAATAAAGAGTATATCACAAAAAAAGACAAGAAGACAACCGGAAATCAATACGGAGGGATTCGCGGCACGAGCAGGGCCGTTATCTTCATGGGTGAAACGGTAAATGGTAATCAATGGAGTTTGGCCTATCTGTACCGTAATGAAAGCATAGCAAATATCTGTTAGGAACGAAATAACGGTAAAAATTCTTGCTTAGTACCTTACAGATTCAAAACTACAATAAAAAACAAGTTGTTTTGTTGTAATACCCGGAAATCCCCCGGTAGAAGCGGCAAGTAAGGCGTTTTATAACGTTTGGTTTTTCTCTTTGGTTGTGGTCAAAGCCCGCTATTGCTAGCATTATTTACGGAAGAAAACTACTGAAACCACAGATTTCACAGATTACACAGATTGCTCTCATTGTTGCAATTGGTTCTCATAGCGCCTGGCGCAAAGACGCCATACGTGATAATGCCAACACCCTAG